>JBDSGH010000093.1:0-5384 GCA_039919095.1 Sphingomicrobium sp.
CCGCCTCGGCCACGTCGGGGCAGGCATAGCAAGCGGCCTCGACCTCGGCCGCGGCGATGTTCTCGCCGCCGCGGATGATGATGTCCTTCTTGCGGTCGACGATGAACAGATAGTCCTCGTCGTCGAGGTAGCCGATGTCGCCGGTGCGGATGTAGCCGTCGGCGGTGAATGCGGCCGCGGTCGCTTCGGGGTTGCGCCAATAGCATTTGATGTTGGCCGCCGAGCGGATCGCGATCTCGCCGGTTTGGCCGACCGGCAAGTGGGCGTCATTGGCGCCGAGGATCGCCAGTTCGACGAACGGCTTGGCCGGGCGGCCGGTCGAGGCCGGCTTGGCCGCATAGCTGCCCCACATGCTGATGCAGCCGACCGCGTTGGTTTCGGTCAGGCCGTAGCCGAGCGCCGGCTGGGCATCAGGGAATTCGTGGCGCAGCCGTTCGACATGGCTGACCGGCCGCGGCGCGCCGCCGGCGGTGATGTCCTTCAATGATGACAAATCGTGCTTGTGGCGGTCGGGGTGGTTCATCAATTCGAGGCTCATGGTCGGGACGCCGACGAAATAAGTGATCTTCTCCTGCTCGATCAGCTGCAGCGCCTCGCCCGCGTCCCATTTTGCCATCACCACCATGCAGCGGCCGACGACGAAGCTGTTGAGCAGCACCGGGACTTCGCCGGTGACGTGGAACAAGGGAACACTGAGCAGCGTGCGCGGGATCGGGGGCGGCCGGCCCTCGTCGGTCAATAGGCCGAGCAGGGTCATCAGCCCGGTGGCGTAACAATAGGTCGCGGTGGTGACCGCGCGATGGGTCGACAGCGCGCCCTTGGCTTCCCCGGTCGAACCCGAGGTGAACAGGATGGTGGCGTCGTCGTCGGGCGACACTTCGGGCAGCTGCAGGTCGTCGCTGACGCCGTCGTGCAAAGGCGCCAGCGCCGCCGCGAGCGGCAGAGCGACGTCGAGGCAGAGGATTTCGCACGAGCCGCAGACGCTTTGGATCCGCTTGGCGCGGGCGGCGTCGGCGATCACCAGCCGCGGTTCGACCAGGCGCATCGCATGGTCGAGTTCGTGGGTCTGCCACCAGCCGTTGATCAGGGTCGCGACCGCGCCGGCCTTGGCCACCGCCATATAGGCGATGATCCAGCTCGGGCAGTTGCGCATGGCTAGGCCGACCCGGTCGCCGCGGGCAATGCCGCGCGCGGCCAGCGCCACGGCGAGCTGCTCCGACCAGCGGTCGAGGTCGGCAAAGGTCAGCCGCTCGTCGCCGGCAACGACCGCCTCGCGGTCGGCGTAAAATGCGCAGAAGGTGCGCAGCAGCGACGGCACGGTCGCGGGGAAATTGCCGACGATCGCCTGGCCATGCGCGTCGTGCTCGATCACCAGCCGACCGCCCGGCCCGGTGACCCGGGCGAGCATTTCGTCAAACCGTCGATCGAGATCGGCAACCATCAGAATCCCGCCTCCTTTGCCCTTTGCGGCAGCCCATCTTATGAGGCGGCGAACCTAAAGGGGGAAGTCCTTGCAAACGCCCATGGATACAAACGCAATTGCCTGGACCGACCTGCATTTGTCGCCCGTCGCGCTCGACCTCGGCCTGTTCGAGCTGCGCTGGTACAGCCTCGCTTACCTCGCCGGGATTTTCATCGGCTATTGGTATCTGCTCAAGCTGCTCAAGCAGCCCGGAGCACCGATGGCCCGTCGCCACGCCGACGATCTGGTGTTCTACGCCGCGCTGGGCATCATCCTTGGCGGCCGCATCGGCTACGTGCTGTTCTATAATCTCTCATATTACCTCCAGCACCCGCTCGACATCCTCAGGCTGTGGGACGGCGGCATGTCGTTTCACGGCGGGGTGGTCGGGACCACGCTCGGCATCCTCTATCTGGCGCGCAAGGAAAAGCTGCCGTGGCTCAGGATCCACGACTATGTCGCGTGCTGCGTGCCGTTCGGCCTGTTCTTCGGCCGCCTCGCCAATTTCGTGAACCACGAATTGTGGGGCGCCCCGACCAGCGTTCCGTGGGCGGTGCGATTCCCCGAGCTGACCGCGACCGGTGACACCATCCTCGGCCCGCCGCGCCATCCCAGCCAGATCTATGAAGCCGGGCTCGAGGGCCTGGTGCTGTTCGGCATCCTGTGGTGGATGTTCTGGCGGACCGACGCCCGCTACCAGCCCGGGCGGTTGGTCGGCGCGTTCATCCTGTTCTACGGAATCTTCCGTTTCGCGATCGAATATGTCCGCGAACCGGACGCCCAGCTGATCGGTTTCGCAGCGGCGACCGGTCTGCACATGGGGCAATGGTTGTCGCTGCCAATGATTGTCGGCGGGGTCTATTTGATGGTCACCGCGCCGAGGCGGCGGGTGCGTGTGGAGCCGACGGTTGGCACCGAGAGCGTTGCCTGACGAGCTTCCCCCGGCGGGCCGGACGGAGGGATTTGGCGAGCAGCTGCGGGCCCGGATCGCGGCCGACGGACCGATCACGGTCGAACGCTACATGGCGCTGTGCAATTCCCATTATTACGCCACTCGTGACCCGCTTGGAGCGGCCGGGGATTTCACCACCGCGCCGGAAATCAGCCAGATGTTCGGCGAGATCGTCGGCGCCGCGCTGGCCGATGCCTGGCGCCGCGCCGGAGCGCCGGGCGATGCGGTCTATGCCGAGCTTGGGCCGGGTCGCGGGACGCTGGCCGCCGATGCGCTCAAGGTGCTGCGCCAAGCCGGCTTCGCCGGCACGGTACATCTGGTCGAGACCAGCCCGGAGCTGCGGGCCAAGCAGGCCGGGCTGGTGCCGGACGCGCGGTGGCACGATTCGATCGCTAGCCTGCCCGAAGCGCCGGTGCTGCTGGTCGCCAACGAATTCTTCGACGCGCTGGCGGTGCGCCAGTGGGCCGGCGCGGACGAACGGCGGGTGGGGTTGGCCGGCGATCGCCTGGCATTCATCGGCAGCGGACCGCTGCGCGAGGATTCGCCGCAGCGCGCGGAAGCAATCGAATGGGTTGCACGCCATGTCGCGGCCCATGGCGGAGTGGCGCTGGTGGTCGATTACGGCCACGCCCGGAGCGGCGCCGGCGACACGCTGCAGGCGGTCCGCGGCCACGGCTTTGCCGACGTGCTGGCCGATCCGGGCGAGCAGGACCTGACCGCTCACGTCGACTTCGAGGCGCTTGGCGCCGCCGCGCGGGCAAGCGGAGCGGCAGTCACGGCGGTGGTCGGCCAGGGCGCGTGGCTCGAGCGGCTGGGAATCAATCAGCGCGCCGCGGCGCTGACCAAATTGCATCCCGAGCGAACGGCGGAATTCGCCGCGGCGCGCGAGCGGCTGTGCGGCGCGGGCGCGATGGGCGAGCTGTTCAAGGTGATCGCGGTCCATGCCCAGGCGTGGCCGGCGCCGGCCGGGTTTGAGCCATGATGGTGCGCTATCGAAACGCGGTGGCGGACGACGCCGAGCGGCTGACCGCGCTGTTCCACGACGGCTTCCGCGACACTTTCGGCCACCTCTACGACCCGCGGGATCTGGCGTTGTTTCTCGATGGCCACAGCGCCGCGCACTGGCGCGAGCAGCTCGAAAGCGGCCAATTCGCGGTCCGCCTGGCGGAGGACGGCGAACGCCTCGCCGGCTTCATCAAGCTCGGCCCGGTCAAGCTTCCGGTCGAACCGGCTGGACCGGCGATCGAACTGCGCCAGCTCTATGTGCTCGGGCCGTGGCAAGGAGCTGGGGTCGCGGTCGAACTGGTCGAGTGGATGGTGGCCGAGGCGCGCCGCGGTGGTGCGCGGCAGATCTACCTGTCGGTGTTCAGCAAGAACGATCGCGCGCGGCGATTCTATGCGCGGCACGGCTTTACCGACGTCGGGCCGTGCGTGTTCATGGTTGGCACCCACGCCGACGACGACATCATCATGAAGCTTGAACTGTGACGGTCGAAATTATCCGGGCGAGCAATCTGGCGGGGCTGCCGCACGGCTTCCTCGGGCGCCGCGGCGGAGTTTCAACCGGCGCGCTCGAAGGCCTCAACGTTGGTTTTGGAAGCAGCGACGACCGCGCGGCGATCGCCGAGAACCGGGCGCGGGTGATCGCGGCCGTGCTGCCCGGGGCCGAACTGGCGACGGTCCACCAGATCCATTCGGCCATTGCCGTCCAAGTCCAGCAGCCGTGGGCCCAGGACCAGCGGCCGCACGCCGATGCAATGGTCACCTACCGGCCCGGCGTGCTGCTCGGGATCCTCACCGCCGACTGCGCGCCGGTGCTGCTGGCCGATGCGGCGGCGAAGGTGGTCGGGGCGGCCCATGCCGGGTGGCGCGGAGCGTTCGCCGGAGTGACCGACGCGACCATCGATGCGATGGAGCAATTGGGCGCGCGGCGCGAGCGGATCGCCGCCGCGGTGGGCCCGTGCATCGGCCGCGCGTCGTACGAAGTCGATCCCGAGTTCCGCCGGCGATTCATCGACCAGGACGCCGCCAACCAGCGCTTTTTCACCGCTGCAGCCGGCGCCAAGCCGCATTTCGACCTCGAAGCCTATGTCGCCGCGCGCCTTACCGCCGCCGGCATCGCGAGCGTCGAACCCTTGGGCCTCGACACTTATGACGACGCCGGGCGGTTCTTCAGCTACCGCCGGGCGACCCACCGCGGGGAAGCGGATTACGGGCGGCAAATCAGCTGCATCGCCATCGCTCAATAGTTGACCGCGCCCCATGCTCGTCCTAGCCGCGTCGGCGGGACTGGTTCTAAGGGGTGCTTCGTTACAGGAGACCGACTTTGCCCACCGAAGATGAACTGAGCGGCGCATCGACGCGGCGCAAGCCCAAGCCTTCCCCTACCACCATCGGCAACCACAAGCTCAGCCCGTCGACGCTGATGATGGGCCACGGCTTCGACCCCGCCTTGAGCGAAGGCAGCCTGAAGCCGCCGATCTTCCTCACCTCGACCTTCGTGTTCGAGACCGCGGCGCACGGCAAACGCTTCTTCGAGGGCATCACCGGCAAGCGCCCGGGCGGCGCCGAAGGGCTGGTCTATTCACGCTTCAACGGGCCCAACCAGGAAATCCTCGAGGAGCGGCTCAAGCTGTGGGAGGAAGGCGAGGATGCGCTGACCTTCTCGAGCGGGATGTCGGCGATTGCGACCCTGCTGCTGACGTTCGTTCAGCCGGGCGACGTGATCGTCCATTCGGGGCCGCTCTATGCCGCGACCGAAACGCTGATCAACAAGATCCTCGGGCGGTTCGGAGTGAGCTGGCTCGACTTCCCGGCCGGAGCGACGCGCGAGGAAATCGACGCGGTCATCGCCGCCGCCAAGGCCAAGGGTCGGGTATCCCTGATCTACCTCGAAAGCCCGGCCAACCCGACCAACGCATTGGTCGATGTCGAAGCGGTCGCGGCCGCGCGCGATGCCGCGTTCGGGGC
>JBDSGH010000094.1:0-9165 GCA_039919095.1 Sphingomicrobium sp.
CGGCCATCGACTCTGATAATGAGCGGTGTAAAAATACGCTTATGATTTGGCTTGCCCTTGCCGCACAATTGAGTGCGCCGGTGCCGACCAACGATCTCTTGGTCAGGCCCGCTGACGTTCCTCTCGAGCTGCTTCGCGCCGACGAGATGAAGCTGGTTCAATTCCGGATTACGGTGACCCCGGCGGGCAAGGCGCAGGACTGCCAGATCGAAACCTCGAGCGGCAATCAAAAGATTGATGCGATGACCTGCTCGTTGGTCAAGCGGCGGGCCCGCTTCCGCCCGGCGACCGACGTCAACGGCAACGCCGCTTATGGCGTCTACCGCGCGTTCATCACCTGGTGGATGGGCAACAACAGCAAGGCCGCCCCATCGGTCACCACGCGCGACCTCGACGTCACGGTCAAGGCGCTGCCGAGCGGCATCCCGTCACCGGCGCCAGTCAAGTTGATGTTCGCGGTCGACGCCGACGGTCACCCCTCGTCGTGCAAGGGCGAACGGGCATCTGACAATCCGGGGCTGGTCGCGGCCGGGTGCGGCCAATTGATCAAGGCCTTTACCGCCGTCCCGGCCAGGACTTCGGCCGGCGTGCTGGTGCCGTCGGTTCAGACCGCCATCGTCCTGTTCATGAAGAGCTGAGCGGACTAGCCGATCTTCTGGCCGCTGGCCTGCCAATCCTTGAGGAAGCCGGCGATCCCGGCATCGGTCAGCGGGTGCTTGAACAGCATGTGGATGATCTTGGGCGGCGCGGTCATCACGTCGGCGCCAAGTTTGGCCGCTTCGAGCACATGGATCGGGTGGCGCACGCTGGCGGCGAGGATCTGCGTCGCGAAGTCGTAATTGTCATAGATCATGCGGATGTCGGCGACCAGCTGCATGCCGTCGAAGCCAATGTCGTCGAGCCGTCCGACGAATGGCGAAATGAAGGTCGCGCCGGCTTTGGCCGCGAGCAGCGCCTGGTTGGCGGAAAAGCACAGGGTGACGTTGACCATCGTGCCGTCGCCGGTCAGCGCCTTGCAGGTCTTGAGCCCGTCGGGAGTCAGCGGCACCTTGATCGCAATGTTGCTGGCGACTTTGCGCAGCACTTCGGCCTCCCGCATCATCGCCGGATAATCGAGCGCCACCACTTCAGCCGAGATCGGTCCCGGGCAAATCCCCGAAATCTCGCGCAGTACCTCGATGAAATCGCGCCCGGACTTGTGCACCAGCGACGGGTTGGTGGTCACACCGTCGAGCAATCCGGTTTCGGCCAGGTCGCGGATTTCGGCAATCTCGGCGGTATCGGCGAAGAATTTCATGAAGCTGCTGGCCCTTGGCTGTGTCGATTTGCGGCGCAATAGCCGCTGATCGGCAATCCGTCATCCGATTCGGGTTTTGGCGAATGGGGCCGCCGGGTTTCGTGGGAGCAGCGCAATGAGCGAGCATGTGCGGATCGAGATCAGCGGCGGCGTCGTTGCCATCACCCTCGCCCGGCCCGAGCGGCGCAACGCCATCACCGTCGCAATGTATGCCGCGCTGGCCGACGCGGTCGAACAGGCCCAGCGCGATCCGGCGCTGCGGCTGATCACGCTGCGCGGGGAAGGCGAGGATTTCACCGCCGGCAACGACCTTGCCGATTTTCTCGCCGCAATGCCGCGCGATGGCGAGGAAATCGCAGTCTGGCGCCTGCTCCGAGCGCTCGCCGTCAACGAGCTGCCGCTGGTCGCCGCCGTCCACGGCAATGCGATCGGCATCGGCACCACCTTGCTGCTTCATTGCGACCTGGTGCTGGCCGAGGACAGCACCCGCTTCGTGTTGCCGTTCGTCGATCTCGGGCTGGTCCCGGAGGCAGCCAGCTCGATGTTGCTGCCGCGCCTTGCCGGCCGCCGCCGTGCCGCCCGCTATCTGTTATTGGGTGAGCCGTTCGGAGCCAAAGAAGCGCGCGAATGGGGGCTGGTCAGCAAGGTCGTCGCCAAGGGCGGGCTGGACGATGCCTTGAGCGCAACAGTCGCCGCTTTGCTGGCCAAGCCGGCGACCGCTTTGCGCCTGACCCAAAAACTGCTGCGCCACGGCAGCAGCGATGCGATTCTGGAGCGCTTCGAGCTTGAGAACGGGCACTTTTCCGAGCGGCTGCAATCGGCCGAGGTCAAGCAGGCGATCGTCGCGTTTTTCGAAAAGCGGAAGCCCGCGCGGCCGGCTTAGGCGCCGGCGACCCAGACCCGCTTCGAGCGGCTCAGATTGACCGTCGGACCAGGGAACAACAGCAGGCTGGTGGGCTGCGTGTAGGTCACCTTGAGGTCGTAATATTTGCTGGTCCCGGATGCGCCGCTGACCGGATCGGGCACGAAGAATGTTCCCGGGCCGGTCCCATAGACGCTGGTCGTGATCTTGGCCTTGACCTGGACAGCGGTCGGAGTCGTACAACCGGTGGACGACGGGCTCAGGCACAGGGTCGCATAGCGCGCGCCTTGCCCAAGCGCCTGCTGGATGCCGGCGGTCGCGCGATAGACTTGGGCGAGCTGGACGAACATCCAGATCATGACGATCATCACCGGCAAGGCGAAGGCCATTTCGATCGCGGCCGCGCCGCGCTCGTTGTGGACGAGTCCATTCAGGCGAAGTCGCTGGATCATTGAGTCCTCATGCCCGCGGTTGCCGAGACGTGATACGTTCCGTCCGCAGTGTTGAACGGCCCGAAGTGCATCGGGAACATCGGCGTATATTTGTCGGTCAGGGCGACCTCGAGATAACGCGATTCGCTGACCGTTCCGCCAGCACAGGTCAGCGCGTCGAACGCGACCGGATCGGTGTTGAGCGAGGTCGTGACTGCGCCACCAGAGGCTTTGCATTCGAGCCGGTAGGTGACGGTGACGTTGCTGGTCGTGATCGGGCTCGTCTTGCAGGTCCCGTTGGCGTTGGTGCCATTGACCTGGCACACTGCCTCGTTCTTCAGCGTCGCTTCGACCGTGGTATCGTCGGTGGTCTGCATGATCTTCTCGATCGCCCGCTGCGCACCCTGTTCGAGTGCCAGCTTGCGGCTGAAGGCGTTGCTCATGTCGACCACGCCAACCACCATCACGGCGAGCACCGGTGCGACCATCGCCAGCTCGACCACGGCGGCGCCGCGGGTGTTGCTCGCGAGCTTGAGGAACCAGCGGCCGATCATGCTACCAGCCTGACCATCTTGACCGAGCTGCTCGACGGCAGCCCTTCCAGACCGCAGTCCTTCATGCTCTTGAACTTGTTCGAAATGCCGCTGTTGCCGGTAAAGGTGATGCGGCGTGCGACGAACATCGTGCAGGTCGCGGTGACGTTGCCGCCGCCGTTGTACCACAGCTCCTGCTTGGGAAAGTACATCGCCCCGGTGATTGGATTGCTCGAGCCGCCGTTGATCTTGTTGCAGCCACTGCAGTCCACCGCCCGCCGGTCCTGGTAGACCGCGATGCCCTTGAAGGTTCCGCTGGTCGGGGCGGTGATGCTGTTGGTCGCCTGAGCGTTGGAATCGAAGGTTCCAATCGTCGTTGACGCCGGGTTCTTGTTGGTCAGCACGATCGTGCAGCCGACGCAGGTGAAGGTGCCCTTGAGATCGACGCTTCCGCCGTTGATGTAGATCGGACCGAAATTGGCCGGCACCGTCAGCGACTTGTTGGAACCGATCGACATCGACGCAAAGCAATTCGTTCCGGCCGGCAAGGTCGCGAAATTGGTCGTCGCGGTGAGCGCGCTGGCGCTGCACGTCATGGCGTTGAGATCCGGTGCGACACCCGCGAACGGATCGGGCAATGCCGGCGAATAGGGACGATAGGACGTCACGTGCCAATTGTTCGACTGCTGAATGCCGCCGACCGCCGCAATGGCGAGCGCGGTCACGGACGAGCTTCCGCCGGCACTGGCCGAGTTGGTCGACGGCGAGTTCGAATAGAACACGCAGTCGGGCATGTAGATCGTGGTGTTGCCCGAGTTGGTGATGCCGGTCTTGCTTGCGCTGTTCTCGAGCGCCTGGACGCAGGCGTCACCGCCGGCCGGAATGCTTGCGGCGGTCGCGACCGCCGTGATGGTCGGCGCCGAGGCCATGAAGAATGAGCTGAACGACAGCGGCTTCTGGATCGCGACGGTGACCTTGACCTGGTTGGTCGCGGACCCCGAGTTCGCCGGGAAGCTGACCGTCGGAAAGCCGGTCTTCATCGCATTGGAGGTGTGCAGGTTGAGCACCAGGTCATGCGTAACCGCGGCCGACGCGGTCGAGGTCGATCCGCCGGCCGCCTCACGGTCGTAGACCCCGGCGATTGCCGCGGAATCGGCGGCGCGCTGAAGCTGGCGTTTCCACAAGGTCCATTGGATCGTGTCGGTGGCGAGACCTGCTCCGCCGATGATCAGCGGCATCGAGGCCGCGATAATCGCCAGCACGTTGCCGCGGCGGTCGTCACGCAGCCGTTTCAGGAAAGCAAACATCGGTTGGACCCCATCCAAGATCGTCGCATTACGAGCGCCATCTAGCGCGAACAGGGTGTGCGAACCGTTGAAGCTCGTGGTTAAGCCATGTTCATCATTCATTTTGGCACTGACTTG
The DNA here is from genome assembly GCA_039919095.1 of Sphingomicrobium sp. GTDB lineage: Bacteria > Pseudomonadota > Alphaproteobacteria > Sphingomonadales > Sphingomonadaceae > Sphingomicrobium. The sequence continues at coordinate 4,548 of JBDSGH010000094.1, forward strand.
CACTTGTCTGTATTACACCTATAATACAGCAAAAGCCTCTTGCGCGGCATCGGACGGCTGTTCACGACTTCCCGATATCCACGTAAGGGGTCTGTGAGAGGAATTGACGATGGCCAGCGAATCCGCACCCGAGACCGCGACCGCAACCGCGACCAAATTGACCCTGGACCCGCCCGACGCGCTCCAGCCGATGACCGCGGAAGCGTCCGGCCTGGTCCCGCTCAAGACCGAGGAAGTCAGCGAGCTCGACCGTAAGGTCGCGCAATTCGTCGATGAACTGGCCGCGCTCGACAGCAACAGCCCGGAATTCGGCAAAAAAGTCGACGCGCTGACCGCCATGGGCCGCAAGGAAATCGAGGAAGCGGCGGGCGCTTCCAACCGCTTTCTCGACCGGCCGGTCAAGGCGATCGACAAGGATACCGGCATCGGCGCCGACCTGACCGAGCTGCGCCGCACGGTCGAGGCGCTTGACCCCAAAGAGGCGACCAAGACTCGCAAATTCCTCGGCATCATTCCGTTCGGCAACCGCGTCGATCGCTATTTCGACAAATACCGCAGCTCGCAGACCCACATTTCGAAAATCCTCAGCAGCCTTGGCAATGGCAAGGACGAGCTGCTGATGGACAATGCCGCGATCGACACCGAGCGCTCGGGCCTGTGGAAGACGATGCACAAGCTCGAGCAGATGATCCACATCTCCAAGAGCCTCGACAAGCAACTCGAGGAAAAGGCCGGCGAGCTCGATTCGACCGATCCGGCCAAGGCCAAGGCGATCCGCGAAAGCGCTCTGTTCTACACCCGCCAGCGGACCACCGACCTGCTGACCCAGATGGCGGTCACGGTCCAGGGCTATCTCGCGCTTGACCTGGTCAAGAAAAACAATGTCGAGCTGGTCAAGGGCGTCGACCGCGCCTCGACCACCACCGTCTCGGCGCTGCGCACCGCGGTTACCGTCGCCCAGGCGATGACCAACCAGCGCCTGGTGCTCGAACAGATCGGCGCGCTCAACACCACCACCGCCGGGATGATCGATTCGACCGGCGAGCTGCTGCGCACCCAGAGCGGCGCGATCCACGAGCAGGCGGCGTCCTCGACCATCCCGCTCGAGACGCTCCAGCGCGCGTTCCAGAACGTCTATGAGACCATGGACCAGATCGACCGCTTCAAGCTCGAAGCGCTCGGCAACATGAAGCAGACGGTCGCGACGCTCGGCTCCGAAGTCGAGAAGTCGCGCGGCTACATCGCCCGCGCCGAAGGCGTTGCGCAGGGCAAGCTCAAGGGCCCGACCTCGCCGTTCGCGCCGCTCGAGATCAAATGAGCGTCCAGTCGCTCAACGCGATCGTCGAGCGCGCCCGGCTCGGCATGGATTCGGCCATCGCCAGCTCCGGCCGGGTCGACCGCTCGGTCGCCACCGCCGACCGCGTGATGCGCCAGCTCGATGTCCGCGACGGCCCCGCCCGCGACGCCGCCCGGCGCGAGCGGCAGCGGCTCAATGCCAGTCTCGGCCGGCGGTTCCGCAATATCGGCATTGGCATCGGCCTGATCAGCATCGCAACGATCGTGATCGGCCTGGTCGTGCCGATCGGCATGTTCGGCTTCCTCGCCGCGGTCGGGCTGGCGGTCGGCATTGCCGCGCTGGTCGCGTTCCTGCCGTCGTCAGAGGCGGATGTCCGGGCGCCGGCCGCCGATCTTCCCAACGGCGAGATGGTCCAGCGCTTCGACAGCTACGTCTTTCGCGCGCGCGCCGCTTTGCCCGCCCCGGCGCAGTCCGAGCTCGACTCGATTAGCGCCGCGCTGCCGACGCTGCGCCAGACGCTCGAGCGGGTCGATCCGCTCGACCCCAACGCGCAGGACGCGCGACGGCTGATGTCACTCCATCTGCCCGGCCTGATCGACCGCTACCGCCAGGTCCCGCCGGCGTTCCGCGCGGAGCGCGATGGCGACGGCATCAGCGTCGACGAGCGACTGGTCGAAGGTCTTGCCGCCGGCCGCGCCGCGCTCGGCGAAATTGCCGACAAGCTGGCCCGCGCCGACGTCAACGCGTTCGAAACCCAGGGCCGCTTCATCCAGTCGCGCTACGGCGAGGATCCCCAGTTTGCGCGCCCTGGGGACGGGCAAGACCGGCCCAAAATCGACAGCTAATCAGTCCGGCATGCCAATGCGCTGCCGGGCGGTTTCGAGCATCGCCTTGAACCGCGGATGGTCGCGGATCGGCTTCATGTCCGGGTCAGCCGTGAGATGCTTGACGTGGATCGGGCTCTTCACTTCCTCGAAAAACGGTTCGAGCACGTCGAGCGCCGCGTCCGGGTCATGCAGTTCCATGATCAGCGCGCAGGCCAGATTGTAGCGCATCGACAGATTGCTCGGGTCGAGCAGCAGCCCGCGTTGAACCCACTCCCGCGCGCGATCGGTCTCGCCGAACCGGGCCAGGGCCGAAGCGCCGACCGCGATCGCCGCGCCATTGGTCGGATCCTTGGCCAAAGCGGCCTGCGCGCGATCCAGGGTCATGCGCGACACCCGCTGCAAATTCTCCTCTTCGCCCGGCCCGTGATAGCACGACATCAGCATCGAGGAATTGTGCCAGTCGCTGGCCATCAGCGATGCGGCTTTCTCGAAAAACGGCACGGCCTCGGCAATGCGGCCTTCGCGGAACATCATCCGCGCCGCTTCGCGATTGACCTCCCACGATTCGGGATCGAGCCGCAGCGCCTCGGCAATCTCGCGATCGGCGTCGTCTTGCTTGCCGTCCTCCTCGAAATAGCGCGCTTTGACGCAGCGCACCTCGGCCAGGTCCGGATCGATCGCCAGCGCGCGCTCGGCGGCCGGCAGCGCATGCGCGTCGCGGCCGTGCCAGAATCGAAGCTCCGATTGCGCAAAGGCCATCAGCGCCCAGGCCTGGGCGTAATTCGGATCGATCACGGTTGCTTGCTGGCAGATGCGCACAATCGTCTCGTCACGCCGAGGATCGCCGAACGCGCCGTCGATCAGCTGCTGCCGCGCCAGAAGATAAAAATTATAGGCCTCGACGCTCGATGTCCCGCGAGTCTCGATCGCCTTCTTCTCTTCGGGCAACAACTTGACCCGGAGCGCGGCGACGATCGCCTTTGAAATCTCGTCCTGGATCGCGAAGATGTCAGTCAGGTCTCGATCGTAGCGGTCGGCCCAGACATGCCCGCCGGTCGCTGCGTCGATCAACTGGCCGGTGATCCGCACCCGGTCGCCGGCTTTGCGCACGCTGCCTTCGAGGACGTGGCTGACATTCAGCGCGGTCGCCACTTCCTTGACGTCCATCACCCGGCCCTTGAAGGTGAAGGCCGTATTGCGGGCGATCACCAACAGCGCCGACACCTTCGACAGATCGGTGATGATGTCCTCGGTAATGCCGTCGCTGAAATATTCCTGCTCGGGGTCGCCGCTCATGTTGACGAACGGCAGCACGCACACCGACGGGCCGCGCACGACCTTGGGTTCATTGCCCGGAGGTGCGGCGGTCACCGGCGCGCTATTGCCGGCGGTCTTGGCAATCGCTTCGAGCAAATCGTCGATCTCACGTGGTTCGCCGTCGCCGCTCCAGTCCGCGAGCGCGATGGTATGGAATTGGCGAAAGCCCAACGGTGCCCGGCTGCCGCCCAGGCTGACCGGCACTAATCGGCCGCTGTCGCGCCCCTCGGCGGCTTCGTCCTGGACCCAGGCCGATTCAATCGATGTCGCCGACCACACAACCACGACCACCGCTGCGTTCTTGAGCTCGCGATCAATTTCAGACGAGAAGCGCGAGCCGCCCTGGATGTGCCGGTCCCACCACACGTCGTGGCCGGCGCGGCCGACGCAGTCGGCGAGTTGCTTGGCAGCGGGAGCGTCTTCGCGCGCGTAGCTTAGAAAGACCTTGGCCACCCGACCTCCCGTGGGAGCGCCGTGCCCCTTCGCGATCCGGCCTTCAAGGCCAATGGTTTGGCCCTGTCAATCAACGGGCTGGCGCCGGTCGTGCCCGCGGCACGGCGCCGATCGGTCGCTGACGCTAATTGCCGCGTCCCGATCGCCCCGATATGAAGTTGCCGGGGGCAGGACGAACATGACAGCACAGTCAGCCACCGTGGGCTCGACGCTTTCGCCGCTGCGGCCGCGCCTGCCAGAACGCATCCCCGACCTCAAGCAGCCGTGGCTGACCCTGTTTTCGCTATTGTGGTACCCGGCGCTGCTGCTCGCGATCGCCGGACCGGTGGTCGGCACCTGGTATCGGCTGACCTCGCCCGACGAGAATAGCGCGCTGATGATCGGCAGCCGCGCCGGGCTGGTGCTGTCCGAGGATGATTTGACCCGGGTCCGCTTCCCGGTCGGTCAGGCGGCGCGCGTCGCCGGCATCCAGCCCGGCGACGACATCATCGCCATCAACGCTGTCCCGATCGCCCAGGTCGTGCCGATTTCCGAGCGCGGCATCGCCCAGCCCAACGATGCCTCCGATTCCGATTACGCCGCTTTTGCGCCGATCATCGAGGGCACCGAGCCGGTCGAGGTCGATATGCGGCTGCGCGCCCGCGACGGCCGCATCCGCAATTATCACGTGCTGACAGGCGAAAATCACATCGAGCAGGATGCGCGCCGCTTCGGCCTGTCGCCG
>JBDSGH010000095.1:0-8368 GCA_039919095.1 Sphingomicrobium sp.
TCGCCAATCCGCCCGGCCACGATCTCCAGCTTCTGGTTGGCGACCAGGTCGCGCAGTTGCTGCGCGACCTCGGGTGCGATGCGGTGGCGATGGACGTCCCAATAGGGTCGCGCATGACGCAGGAAGCGCCGCTGCTGCTCCGCGTCGAGGCTCTGCCACAGCACCTGGCTGTGCGGCCGCAGCGAATCGACCGCGGCGCGCCACCCGACTTGCCCGCTGCGCCGCCGGAGCCAGCGCCACAGCGCCAGCGCATTGCCCTGCGGGATTTGCTCGAGGCCGATCGGCGCCGCTTCGAAATCGGCGTGCACCTTGGGGATTTGACCACGCCGCGACAATGCTACGATCTTCCCCTGATGGCCGGCGGCCGCGAGCGACAGCAGGGCATCGACCATTGTCAGTCCGGTCCCAATCAGCAGCATCGCGCCGCCGCTCGCCGCCACCGTGCGGATCGCTACCTTGGCCTCGTCGCCCCACGGATTGTCGATGAACCGCTCGCCGGCGGCTTGCGAAAATCGGAATGGCTCGGGCGGCTGGTTGCCGGTGGCCAGCGCCAATGCTTGTGCGACGACCGTCCCGCTATCCTCCAGTGCGATCTCCCACCCGCCGTCGCGCCGCGTTGCAGCCACCGCTGTATCCGCGATCGGAGTGACGTGGCCCGAAGCGACCGCCTCATCGAGGATATCGCGCAAATAAGCTCCGAAATACCGCCGCTCGGCGAACCCGCGCGGCTCGCCGAAGCGGCGCGCGAAATCGCCCGGCTGGTCGGGCCAGGCGCTCATCCCTTCGGCCCGGACATTGAGCACATGGGCCGGCTCGTCGGTCGAATAAGCGGTCCCCAGCCCGAGCCGCCCGCCGCCCTCGATCAGCAGCGACGAAATGCCGCGCCGCGCCAGCTGCGCCGCCAGCATCGTCCCCGAAAAACCCCCGCCGACAATCGCGACCGGCGCGCGCCGCGGTTCACGCGGCATGGTCGCGCATTCGCTCAAATCTCATAATCGGGCCACGCATTGGGGTTGGTCGAGCCCGCTTTGCGCTTGACGATTTCGTCGTGCATCGACGTCACCGTGCGGCCCGCGGTCTGGGTAAACCAGGCTGGCACGAAGGCGTGGACTGCGCACGCCACGCCGGCGCCGATCAACCGCGCTGCTATGCCCAGCGCGCCGACGCCGTGCGACGCCCAGGTCATCCCGAGCGAGCGCGGATGGTCGTTGAACAGCCGCCCCGCCATGGTCGATTTCGAAGCTTGAGCTTCCTGCTGTCCAACGGCCATGCATCTGCCCCTTGTGAAACGGTCTGGTGGCCCCGGCAGGACTCGAACCTGCGACCTGCGGTTTAGGAAACCGTTGCTCTGTCCTGCTGAGCTACGGAGCCATCCCCGCCGGAATACGCACGCCCCCGGCCTTAATCAAATCGCCGGTGCTCAATTGACCTGGCTGGGCGGGACGATCGGCAGTGGCAGCAGCGCAATCGGCACGCCGTCCTCGACCAGCGAGCGTGCTTCCTCCAGGGTCGCCTCGCCGTGGATCGCAGCTTCCTCGGTCTCGCCGAGGTGCATCGCCCGCGCGGTTTCGGCGAAGTGCTCGCTGACCCAGCGTGAGCCGCTCAGCATCTCGGCCTGGAGAGTCGCCAGCTGGGCAGCGCCCTGGCCAGCGCTGGCGCTGCGATTACCGCGCGCCGGTACGTGCGGCGCCATCGGCGCCTTGGCGACTTCGCTCGACCCGCACACCGGGCACTGCACCAGGCCCTGCGCGCACTGCTGGTCGAAATCGGCATTGGACCGGAACCACGCCTCAAAGCGGTCACCGCTGGGCGCGCAGTGGAGGTCGAAGACGATCATTGAACCACCGTTGCCGCCGCGATCGGTCGGCGATGGGCCAGCGCCGGGATTCGCTGCCGAACTTCGTCGACCAGTGACAGCTCGATATCGGCAAAGCCGACTCCGGTGGCCTGCCCCATATCGAGCAGCACTTCGCCCCACGGGCTGACCACCAGCGAATGGCCGTAGGTTTCGCGACCGTCGGCGTGCCGGCCCGACTGAGCGGCGGCGACGACAAACGCTCCGGCTTCGATCGCCCGCGCGCGCAGCAGCACGTCCCAATGCGCCCGCCCGGTCGGCACGGTGAACGCCGCCGGCACCGCGATGGTCTGCGCGCCGCCTTCGGACAGCCGCGAGAACAGCTCGGGGAAGCGCAAATCGTAGCAGATCGTCAGCCCGAGCCGCCCAACTGGGGTGCCGTCGATCACGACCGCGTTGTCGCCCGGGTTGTAGACCGCCGATTCGCGCCAGCTTTCGCCGGTCGGCAGGTCGACGTCGAACAAGTGGATCTTGTCGTAGCGCGCCCGAACCTTGCCCGCCGGATCGATCAGGAACGCACGGTTGGCGAGCTTGCCTTCGGCGCTGCGCACCGCCAGCGAGCCGATATGGACCCATAGCCCGTGGCTCCGCGCCGCGTCGCGGCAAGCCGCCAGCACGCCATCGTCATCCTCGCTGCGCAAGCTCGCCGCGGCGCGCTTTGAATCGCGGTCGAGCAGTCCCGACATCTCCGGCGTGAACAGCATTTCGGCGCCGCCCTCGTCGGCCTGCCCGATCGCCGCCACCAGCGCCCGCGCATTGGCCACCGGCTCGATCCCGGTGTTCGACTGGAAAAGGGCGATGCGGGTCATCGTCAGGCCGCAAGCAACTCGTCGAGCTTGCCCTCGCGGTCGAGCTCGAACAGCTCGGTGCAGCCGCCGATATGCTGCCCGTCGATGAAGATTTGCGGGACCGTCGTCCGCCCGCCCGATCGCTCCATCATCTGCTGTTTTTCCGGCCCGCCGTAAACCACTTCATGCTCGACATACTTGATTCCCTTGGAATCGAGCAGCTGCTTGGCCCGAAAACAGTAACCGCAAAACGTCTTTGCGTAGATTTCCACTTTTGCCACAGCAGGCCTTTCCTCGCTGGCTGGAACCGGGTCAACGCACCAACCGCCCGGGCCGCACCACGCGCGCCCAGCTGATCAGCTCGATGCGCGCGGCGCCGGCGCGGCGCAACTCTCGAGCGCAGGCGTTGGCCGTGCTACCGGTGGTCAGAACATCATCGACCAGGACCACCGTGCGCCCGGCAAAGGCAGTACGATCGCCGACCTTGAACGCTCCGGCAACCGCCCGCCGCCGCTGCTGCAGGCTCAATCCCTTGAGCGGCGGCGTGGGCTTGATCCGCTTGAGCGCGGTGACATTGTTCGCAAGCCCGGTTTGGCGCGACAGTTCGCGGGCGACGATCGCCGATTGGTTGAAGCCCCGCTGCCACAGGCGCCGGCGATGGAGCGGCACCGGCACCAGCAAGGTGTCGGACCCACGGCTCTCGATCAGCGGTGCCATGTAGCGCGCCATGGTCTTGGCGACTGCGACCTTGCGCCCGTATTTGAGCCGCAGCGCAAGGCCGCGCGAAACCTCGTCATAAGCGACCGCGGCGCGCGTCCGGTCGATCCGCGGCGGCCGCGCCAGACATATTGCGCACAGCTCGGCATCGGTCGCTTGCAGCGGCAGTCCGCAGGTCCTGCACCCGCCGGAACCGAGGAACTCGATGTGGGTCCAGCAGTCGGCGCAAAAGCTGTCGACCTCGGACACGATCGTGCCACAGCCGGCGCAGCGCGGCGGCAGCGCGAAATCGAGCAGCCAGTTCGCAAGCCGGCCTATCCCGAGTGCGGCGACGTCCGTCATATTGCGGCTTGTCGCCCGCCAGCGCGCGCCGCACAAGCGCCCGCGTGCCAAATCCGACCGCCGACATTTTCGACATGGATCTGCGCTCGCTCCGCCGTGACCGGGCGTTCCGAAGCGGGCCCGAGTTGTTCCTGTTTGAGCGCGCCTTCGACGACTGCCTCGAACGGATCGCGCTGGTCAGCCGCACATTCCGTTCGGCGCTGCTGCTCGGCTCGCCCGATCGCGGCTGGCCCGATCGGCTTCGGCCTTTGGTCGGTTCGCTCGAAGTCGCCGATCCGGGCCCGCTGTTCGCCGCGGCGGCTGGCGGGCACTGGCTGATCGAGGACCGCTCCAATCTGGCGCCGCGTGTCTACGACCTGATCGTCGCGGTCGGGACGCTCGACACCGTCAACGATCTGCCGCGCGCGCTCAAATCGCTGCGCGGATCATTGCGCGAGGATTCACTCCTGATTGGGGCGATGGCGGGTGGCGATGGCCTTCCTCAGCTGCGCCGAGCGATGCACGCCGCTGACCAGGTGCTTGGCCGATCGTCGCCCCACGTCCACCCGCGGATCGAGGCGGCGTCGCTCGCGCCGCTCCTGGCCGCCTGCGGTTTCACCATGCCGGTGATCGATGTCGATCGGGTGCAGGTGTCCTACGCTTCGCTGGCCAAGTTGGTCGCCGACCTGCGGCGGATGGGCGCGACCAATATCCTCCAGATGCGCGATCGCCAGCTGCTGTCGCGGCCCGCGCGAGCAGCGGCCGAGGCGGCGTTTCGCGCTGCCGGCGACGGCTCGCGAACGGTCGAAACCTTTGAAATTCTTCATTTCGCAGCGTGGACCCCGGCGGCTTGAGCATCCCGCACTTCCGGCTGACACGCCGTTAACGATGTGCCGCATAGGACTTGTTAACCGGTCACGCCGTAAATTCAGCCCGTGGACGTGGACCAGAGGAGGGTGGCGTGGGCGCTATCCGAAGGACTTGGCGTAAGCTGCTCGCCGATAGCAGCGGTGCAACTGCGATCGAATATGCGCTGATTGCCGCATTGATCGTGATTGCCTTGATTGGCGGGCTGTCATCTCTGGGCGGAGGCGCGGGTGGCATGTGGACCGATCTCGCCGGCAACGTTCAGAACGCAACCACCTAATAGGATCTGACCGCGAAGGCGCGACCTGCTTAGGCTCGGCGGCTCAGGCTCGCCGTGCCCCGTAGACGATCAATTTGACTTTCTGACCCGGCACCACTCGGCCACCGGCGGCGACGCCGTTGATGGCGAGGAACCGCTCGACCTGGAAATCCCGATAGGCCATCCGGCTCGCCAGCGACTGGATGGTGTCGCCCGGGCGGACCGTCACGACATCGATCACCCGCGGGCGGATCGCCGCCGCCTCGGCCGGTGAGATGCGCCGCAGCGAGCCGATCATCGGCGCGAACGGAGCCATTCCGCTGCCGCCCTGGGTGAGCATGACGAAGTGATAAACCGTCGTCGGGTTCCACTGGTAAGCAACCACGCTGACGTCGACCACGCCCGACGAGGTGTTCGCCCGGGCGGTGGTGAAGGCGGCCGGGAAACCGTTGATCGTGGTGCGCTGCGGCGGCGGGATGTTAAGCTGCTGGCGACCCCCGGTGAGCTCCTGAAGCACCTGGTAGATGTAATTCTCGATGCTTCCGGAATACCGCCCGCCGCCGAATTGCGCCTGGCCCGACGAGCCCTTGATGGTCACTTCGCGGGTCCCGTTCTGCATCAGGAAGCCGACCGGCACCGCAAACTGGATGCGCAGGTCGGGATGGGTGAACGACCGCCCTTCGATCACGCCCTGCGCGGGATCGTCGTCGACCATGATCCCCTGGAGCTGGGCGAGGAATTGATCGCGGTTGCGGATGCCGGTGCCGAGGCGGCCGGTGGCGCGCGCTCCGGCCAGCGCCCGCTGGGTGCGGTTTTCGCTCAACGGGTGGGTGCTGGCCCATTCCGGCGTCTGGCGGTTGGTGCGGCCCTGCACGCGCGCCTCGAGCGCAGTCGCGCGGCCCAGCGCGGACAAAATCCCGGGTCCCCCGGCCGGGTCGTAGCCGGCCGCCACCATGTAGCGGGTGCCGAGTTCGTCGGCCTGATATTCCTGCTCGCGCGAGAAGCCGAGCATCGCCAGTTGCGAGCGTTGCTGGCTCATCTGCGCCACGGCATTGCCGATCCCGCCGCCCAGCAGGCTGCCCAGCAAGGCGCCGAAAATGCCCTGGACGGAGCTGCGCCGCGCTGCATTCTGCCGCGCCCGGTGGTGATCGGCGGCAATGTGGCCGGTCTCATGGCCGAGCGCGAAGGCGAGCTGCGACTCATCGTCCATCAGGGTCATCAGCTGGCGCGTGATGTAGACGTAGCCGCCGGGCACCGCGAAGGCGTTCTCAACCGCCGAGTTGAGCGTGGTAAAACGGATCGCGGCGTTGGAATTGGCAACGCCCGAAAAAGCCGCAACGCGCCGCCCGACCGATTCGACATAAGCTCCGCGCGGCCCGGTCTCGGCGCCGCCGAATTCGGCGATCAGCGCGCTGTGCTGTTGCTGGGCCTCGGCGACTTCGCGCGGGTCGAGATAGTGGGCCGCCTGCGCCGACAGAACCGCCGGCGACAGCGCAACCGCCGTCGCGGTGAGCAAAAGTACAAGCTTACGCATTCCCATCTCCGGTATCGGCCAGTCTGCAGCGGGCAATCGGCCACTATGCAGCAGCCGTTGAACGGCAGATGAAGGTGGCCGGTTCCGGCCGGCCGCGTCAGCCGATGGCGAGGAACTTGGCCCGGCGCTGCGCGCGGATCTCATCTCCGCCGATCGAGGAATAGCCATCGAGCTCTTCCATGACGGCGCCCTTCAATGCGCCGATCGCCGCTTCCGGATCGCGGTGCGCCCCGCCCGACGGCTCGGCGACGATGCGGTCGACCACCCCCAGCGCCTGGAGGTCGGACGCGGTGATCCGCATCGCTTCGGCGGCTTCGGCGGCCTTGTCGGCGGTGCGCCACAGGATCGACGCGCAACCTTCCGGCGAAATCACCGAATAGACCGCATGCTCGAACATCAGCACCCGGTTGGCGGCGGCGATCGCCACTGCACCGCCCGAGCCGCCTTCGCCGACGATCGCGGCGATGATCGGGACTCTGACGTCGAGGCATTGTTCGGTCGAACGGGCGATCGCCTCGGCCTGACCGCGCTCTTCCGCCTCGACTCCGGGAAACGCACCGGGCGTATCGACTAGGGTCAGGATGGGAATGCCAAAGCGATCGGCCAGCTGCATCAGGCGGATCGCCTTGCGATAGCCCTCGGGCTTGGCCATCCCGAAATTATGCTTGAGCCGCGAGGCGGTATCGTCGCCTTTCTCGTGGCCGATGATCATCACCCGCCGGCCTTCGATCCGCGCCAGGCCGCCGATGATCGCCGGGTCGTCGCCGAACGCGCGATCGCCCGCCAGTGGCACGAAATCCTCGGTCAGGCCGGCGACGTAATTGTTGAAATGCGGTCGCTCGGGGTGCCGCGCCACCTGGGACTTCTGCCACGGCGTCAACTTGGCATAGGTGTCGCGCAGCAGCTTGGCCGACTTGGCCTCAAGCTTGGCGATCTCCGGCTCGAGATCGATCGTTCCGGCGGACGCGGTTTTACGCAGCTCCGCTACGCGGGTCTCAAGCTCGGCGATCGGCTTTTCGAAATCGAGGAAGGTCAGCATGTTCGCGGCGTCGGGTAAGGCGCGCCCACTCGTGCGTCAACGATCGCGATCGGCCAGCGGATGGCGGGCGTTGACCAGCTCGATCAGCCGCGCGCTGTCGACATGGGTGTAAATCTGGGTGGTCGCGATGTCGGCATGGCCGAGCAGCGACTGCAGCACCCGCAGGTCGGCGCCGCCCGACAGCAAATGGGTCGCGAACGCGTGGCGCAGGACGTGCGGGCTGATCCGCTCGGGGGAAATTCCGGCCAGAGCGGCGACCTCGCGCACGATTTGGAACAGCCGGACCCGGCTGAGGTGGCGCTTGCCGCCCGGAAACAGCCACAGGCTGTCGCGCGGCACATATTCGAGCCAGCGGCTGACCACCGTTTCCGCCCGCGACGAAATCGGCACCAGCCGCTCCTTGCTGCCCTTGCCGCTAAGGATCACGAACGGCTGGCCCTTGCGCAGTGCGCCGCGGCCGAGGGTGACCAGTTCGCTTGCCCGCAGCCCGCTCCCGTAGAGCAATTCGAGGATTGCGAGGTTGCGCACCGCCGCGGGCTCGTCGCTTGCCGCGCGTTCTTCCGCCGCTTCGAAGATGGAGGTGACTTCGCGCTCGTCGAGAATGCGCGGCAACGGCCGTTCGAGCCGTGGCCGCGGCAAGGCGGCCGACGGGTCGTCGTCGCGCAGGCCTTCGTCGCTGAGAAAGCCGAAAAACCGGCGCAACGCCGCCGACCGCCGCGCGACGGTCGACGGCGACAGCTCGGCCCATTGCGAGCCAAGCCGCGCCAGCGCCTCGGCACTGGCCTTGCCGATCGACCCGCCGGCGTCCTGCGCGGCGCGGGCTAGGTCGCTGCGATAGGCCGACAGCGTGTGCGGCGAAGCGCCGGCCTCGGCCGCCATCATGTCGAGAAACCGGTCGACCAGCGCCCGATCGTCGTCGGTCACGCCTTGTCCGTCACGTCCGCGCGAGCGCCTCGGCCGCGATCATCCGCGCGGTAAAGCCCTGGCC
>JBDSGH010000096.1:0-5051 GCA_039919095.1 Sphingomicrobium sp.
CGATCCGATTGGGTTAGCCTCACGACGTGAAACGCCCCTGCTTCAAGCTCGAGATCGGCTATCCGCAACCGCTCGCCGGGGTCGACGAGGCCGGCTGCGCGCCGCTCGCCGGGCCGGTCGTGGCCGCGGCGGTGATCCTCGACCGCAATCATTTCCCGCGCGGGATCGACGATTCCAAGGCGCTGCCGATCGACAAGCGCGAGGCAATCCACGCCCGGCTGGTCAAATGTGCGGTGATCGGGGTCGGTATCGCCAGCGTCGAGGAAATCGACCAGCTCAACATCTATTGGGCGCGGATGCTGGCGATGACCCGCGCGGTCGAAGCGCTCGGGCTCGAGCCAGCGTGGGTGCTGGTCGACGGCAATGCCTGCCCGCGCTGGCAGCGGCCGTCGAAGGCGATCGTCGCCGGCGATGCCAAGTGCCGCTCGATCGCCGCCGCGTCGATCGTCGCCAAGGTCACCCGCGACCGGCTGATGGCCGCCGAGGCGCGTCAATATCCAGGCTACGGCTGGGAAACGAATCGCGGCTACCCCACGCCCGAGCATTTCCGCGGGCTCGAGGCGCTCGGCGTGACTCCGCTCCACCGCCGCAGCTTCGCGCCGGTTCGGGCGATCATCGCGCGCGATGCACCGTCCGAAGCGCGGTTAACCGAAAGCCAGCCGGCGAGTCCTTTGAGTCACACCACAATCGGTTGAGGGGTATCTGCGGCCGACACCGCTAGATGTTGTGTCGGCACCGTAACAAAGCCTCCGGCCGATGGTCGATCTTGCCATAGCCGTTAACCTCTCTTTGCTTGACCGCGAGTCACCCCTGACTCACTTTCGTGGCAAGAACTGGGGGCGACGATCAATATGAACCTGATAACTCCTATCCCGGGGGAACAGGGCCGCTTGCGGCCCGTCACGAGACGGCCCGCCAAGGAATTGCCGCTCGACGCCATCATCGAGGGCGATTGTATCGCCGCCATGGCGCGGCTGCCGGAAAAGTCGGTCGACATGATTTTCGCCGACCCGCCGTACAATCTGCAGCTGGGCGGCGACCTGTTCCGGCCCGAAGGCGGCCGCGTCGATGCGGTCGACGATGCATGGGACAAGTTCGACAGTTTGGCGGTCTATGACGACTTCACCCGCGACTGGCTGGCCGAAGCGCGGCGGATCCTCAAGGACGACGGCACGATCTGGGTGATCGGCAGCTATCACAACATCTTCCGCGTCGGCACTTTGCTGCAGGACGCCGATTTCTGGATCTTGAACGACATCGTGTGGCGCAAGTCGAACCCGATGCCCAACTTCCGCGGCACCCGTTTCACCAATGCCCATGAGACCTTGATCTGGTGCGCCAAGGACGAGAAAGCGCGCTACACCTTCAACTATCGCGCGATGAAGGCGCTCAACGACGATTTGCAGATGCGCTCCGACTGGGTGCTGCCGATCTGCGCCGGGGCCGAGCGGATCAAGGACGAGGAAGGCCACAAGGCCCATCCGACCCAGAAGCCCGAGGCCTTGCTCTATCGTATCCTGCTCGCCTGCACCAAGCCCGGCGACGTCGTGCTCGACCCGTTCTTCGGCACCGGCACGACCGGCGCGGTAGCGCGGCGGCTGGGCCGGCGGTGGATCGGGATCGAGCGCGAGCAAAGCTATATCGCGGTGGCGCGCGAGCGCATTGAATCGACTCTCCCGCTCGACGAAAGCGCGATGACCGGAATGATCGACAAGCGCGGCGCGCCGCGAGTCGCCTTTGGCCAGTTGGTCGAGACCATGCTGATCAAGCCGGGCGCGATGCTGACCGATGCCAAGCGGCGCTGGAAAGCCAAGGTCCGCGCTGACGGCTCGATCGAATGCGGCGGCCATTGCGGATCGATCCACCAGGTCGGCGCGGCGCTGATGAGCGCGCCGTCCTGCAACGGCTGGACCTTCTGGCACGTCGAACAGCGCGGCAAGCTCGAGCCGATCGACACATTGCGTCAGCGCCATCTGTCCGCTTCATAGCGGACCATGCGCACGCTCCTCCGCCCAACTGCCTTCATCGATTCGCCGTTCGGCTACGACGGCCAGGTCGCTCGGCTCGCCGGCGGGCTCAACTGGTTCGCCGCGGTCGAAGCGATCGTCTGGGACGGCACGCGGCGCGCGTCGAGCGAACTGGTCAGCGTCGAGCGCGTCCTCGAAAAGATCGCCACCATGCCCGCCGACTGGAAGGCGGCGTGGGAGCGGCTGACTGCCCCGCGGCCACCGCTGCAACTGGGCGAGCGGATCGTCCGGCTCGATCAGCCGCAGGTGATGGCGGTGCTCAACGTCACTCCGGACAGCTTCTCCGATGGCGGCCGGTTCGCAGACGCCGCGGCCGCGGCCGCTGCGGGAGCCGATATGGCGGGCGCGGGAGCGGCGATCGTCGACGTCGGCGGCGAATCGACTCGGCCGGGCGCGAAAGCAGTATGGCAGGGCGATGAAATCGAGCGGGTCGTGCCGGTCATCCGCCAGCTCGCCGGGGGCGGCGCGGCAGTGTCGATCGACACGCGCCAGTCCGAAGTGATGACCGCGGCGCTCGGGGCGGGCGCGCGGCTGATCAACGATGTGTCGGCGCTGGCCTTCGATCCGCGTTCGGCCGACGTGGCCGCTGCGGCCGGCGTGCCGGTCGTGCTGATGCATCACCAGGGCGACCCGGCGACGATGCAGGACGCGCCGCGCTACGACGATGTGCTGGTCGAGGTTTATCTGTGGCTGGAAGAGCGGATCGCGGCGGCCGAAGCGGCCGGGATCGCCCGCTCGAACATCCTGGTCGATCCCGGCTTCGGCTTCGGCAAGAGCGTCGCGCACAATCTCGAGCTGATCAACGGCCTGGCGCTGTTCCACGGCCTCGGCTGCCCGCTGGTGATCGGCGCCAGCCGCAAGCGGACAATCGGCGCGCTGTCGGGCGAAGCGCCGGCGGACCAGCGGCTCGGCGGAAGCGTCGCCCTTGCGGTCAAAGCGGCCGAGCAGGGCGCGCAGATTCTTCGCGCCCACGACGTGTTCGAAACCGTACAGGCGCTCAAGGTGTGGCGCGGCCTACGCGACCAGGCGCTGACGCCGCGGGTTTGAACGCGACGATCATCGGCCCGAGCGGGACGGTGTCGTCGCGGCGGCCATTGGCCGGGTCCCACAGGGCGCTCACTGAACCATCGAAAAACAGGGCGTTGCGCGCCTTGAGTCCGTCGCGGAAGAAGCGCGCGAACTTGCCGAGCGATACCGGCTGCTCGCTGATCACGAACCGAGGCTTGCCGTCGGGCGCGATGCCGACGCCGATGCGGATGTAGCGCGACATCCCGTCCCGATCGAATGCCGGGTGGAGCTGGCCGTCGATCACCAGCATCGGTCCCGACTGGGTCGCCAGGGCGACGTTCTTCGATGGCTTGAACGCAGCGCTCGCCACGACGCTTGCCCGGCCGTCGCGGCGGACCACGAACACGCCATTGGGCATCAAATGGAAATTGCCGCCGCCCTGGCGCCGGTTGATCGCATGAACCTCGCGACCATCGACGATCGCCAGGCCGATCGGGCGGCCGTCCTCGTCGAACATTCCAGCGTTCATCGCGAAAGCGACCTCGCCGCCGCGTCGGCCGAGCGTAGCCTCGAGGTCGGCGAAGCGGCGAACCGGCGTTTCGCCGCGTGCTGCTGCGAACAGTTCGATTTGCCCTCTGCCCGGATCGCAGACCGTGAAGCGGTCGCCTTCGAACTGCTGCTGGTTGCACGGAGACGCCGGCGCCGGGGCCGCCGGTGACTTTGAATCGGCATCGCCGCACGCGACCACGAGCAGCAGCAGTAGGGCAGAGACGATTGCACGGCGCATAAGCGATTGGCTTGCCAGTGGGGGCAGCACCGAGCAAGCTTGGCGCATTCAGGTGGAGAAGAGCATGCGCTTGCTGGGCAGTCGGAACGTTATGCTGGCGCTGGGCGTGGCAAGCACGGTGCTAATAAGCGGTTGCGCCGCTGAGCAGGGCTTGCGGCTGCGAGCTGCGGACCGATCTGCCAACACCGCCGACGAAACTGCGATCCGAACGCTCCGGGGCGACAATAATCGCGCGATTGCAGCCCATGACCTGGCCCGGTTTGCGGAGATGTTCGCCGACGATGCGGTGTTTGTCTGGAGCAACGGCAGCTCGGCGGTTGGCAAGGCGGCGCTCAAGCGGGATTTCGCCGGGGATTTCGCCGCGCCCGGGTTCGTCACTTACGTCCGCTCGCCGTACCGCGTGACGGTGTCCGCCAATGGCGCGCGCGCAGTCGAACATGGAACGTGGACCGGCCTCAAGCCGCAGAACCGCTACGGCGGCGATTATTCGGCGCATTGGGCCAGGACCCCGGCCGGATGGCGGGTCCGCGGCGAACTCTATGTCAAACTATATTGCAGCGGGCCGCTGTGCACGCCGTGATTCGAAGCGATCAGGCGGCGGTGTCGATGCCGAGTTCACCAAGCTTGCGGTAAAGCGTCGACCGGCCAATCCCAAGACGGCGCGCGACTTCGGTCATGCGGCCGCGATAATGGCCGATGGCGAGGCGGATGATGTCAGCCTCAATCTCTTCCAGCGGGCGCAGATGGCCGTCGTTGCGATAGAGCGTGACCGACGGCGCTCCGACCAGCGCTTCGTCGCTCTTGGACTGGCTGATCTCGGGCGCGAAATCGTTGCGCCGGCCGCTGAAGCGCGACTGGATCGCGATGTGCGGGAATTCTTCGGCGGTAAGCGTGCTGCCCTCGCACAGTAGCCCGGCGCGGAACAACACGCCGGCAAGCTGGCGGACGTTGCCCGGCCAGCCGTAGCGCATCAGCACCGCAAGCGCGTCGTTGCCAATGGTCAGCGGGCGCAGCTTGGTCTGTTCGGAAAAGCGCACCAGCAAGTGGCGGGCCAGCGCCGGGATGTCACCGCTGCGGTCGCGCAGCGGCGGCAGGACGACGACCGTCGCGCCGATTCGCTCGGACAGACCGGGGTCGAAATCCTCCGGCAGCGGCCTGCTGGAAGTAGCGACGATCCGCACGTCGACTGAATTGCTGCCGTTGCAGCCAACTGGGCGGACCTCGCCGGT
>JBDSGH010000097.1:0-3442 GCA_039919095.1 Sphingomicrobium sp.
TCCTCGCTCGACCCGACGCCCGAGCTGAAGAAGAATTTGAGCTCGAACAGTCCGCGGTCGCACAACACATATTTGTTCGACGTGACCCGGCTGACGGTCGATTCGTGCATCTCGATCGAATCGCCGACTTCGCGCAGCGTCAGCGGCTTGAGCCCGCTCACCCCGCGCTCGAAGAACCCGTGTTGGCGTTTGACGATCTCCGACACCACCTTGACGATCGTCCGCGCCCGCTGGTCGAGCGCCTTGACCAGCCAGTTGGCGCTGGTCAGGCATTCGCTCAGCCAGGCTTTCGAGGCCTTGTCCTGCGGTCCGGTCTTGAGCTCCTGGTAATAGCGCCGGTTGACCAACAGCCGCGGCAGCGTCGAGGCGTTGAGCTCGACCGCATAACCCTGGGCGGTGCGGCGGATGAACACGTCGGGCGTGACGTCGGCGGCGGCTTCGCTCGAAAAGCGGCAGCCGGGCTTGGGATCGTAGGCGCGCAGCTCGCGGACCATGTCGGCCAGATCCTCGTCGTCGACCGCGCAGATCCGCTTGAGCGCCGCCATCTGGCCGCGCGACAGCAGCTCTAAATTGTCGATCAGCCGCGCCATCGCCGGATCATAGCGGTCGGCCGCGCGGGCCTGCAGAGCGAGGCATTCGGCGAGGTTGCGCGCGCCGACCCCGGGCGGGTCGAGCGTCTGGACGATCGACAAAGCGCGCTCGGCGTCGGCCCGCGAGACCTTGTGGTCGTCGGCGATCTCGGACAGCGGAACGCTCAGGTAGCCGGTCTCGTCGAGCGTCTCGGCGATCGCCCGGGCAAGCGCGCCGTCGGCTCCGCCGAGGCCGTGCAGCTGGCTCAGCAAATGCTCGCTGAGCGACGCTTCGCCGGCCTCGATGCGGTCGAAGTCGAAGCCTTCGTCGCCGCCTCCCGCACTGCTCGATCCGGCAACGTCGGCGAAGCTGTCGGTCTCCAGCGCCTGGTCGCGCCAGTCGATGTCGAGCGGCTGGTCGTCGCTGGCGTTGAGCGCCGCGATCAGTTCGTCCGCGCCAGGGTCCGGAGGCGCATCATCGCTGCCCCCTTCGCCCGCGCCGCCGAACTCGCTCCCGCCCTCGGCATCGACCAGCGCCGCGGCGACCACCGGCGCTTCGCCTTCCTCCTCGCCGCCGATCTCCTCGATCAGCGGGTTCTTGGAGATTTCCTCGGCGATGAACGCCTCGAGCTCGAGATTGCTCAGCTGCAACAGCTTGATCGCCTGGGTCAGCTGGGGCGTCAGGACCAGCGACTGCGATTGGCGGATGTCGATGCGCGGGCCGAGACCCATGGCTGGCCCTAAAGCGCGAAGCTTTCGCCGAGGTAGAGCCGGCGGACCTCATGGTCGGCGACCAACGCCTGCGGCGTACCCTGGAACAGCACCTGGCCATCGTAGATGATGCAGGCGCGATCGACGATATCGAGCGTTTCGCGGACGTTGTGATCGGTGATCAGCACGCCGATGTCGCGCTGCTTCAATTCGCGCACCAGGTCGCGGATGTCCGAGATCGAGATCGGGTCGATCCCCGCGAACGGTTCGTCGAGCAGCATGATCGACGGATCGGCGGCAAGGCTGCGCGCGATCTCGCACCGCCGCCGCTCGCCGCCCGACAGCGCCAGCGCCGGCGAATCGCGCAGCTTGGTCAGCCCGAACTCGCCGAGCAATTGCTCGAGCCGCTCGTTGCGCGCGATGCGGTCGGGCTCGGCCACCTCGAGCACGGCGCGGATGTTCTCCTCGACCGTGAGGCCGCGGAAGATCGACGTTTCCTGCGGCAGATAGCCGATGCCGAGGATCGCCCGGCGATACATTGGCAGGTCGGTGATCTCCTGCCCGTCGAGGAAGATCCGGCCGCTGTCGGGCTTGACCAGGCCCATGATCGAATAAAAGCAGGTGGTCTTGCCGGCGCCGTTGGGGCCGAGCAGCCCGACCACCTCGCCGCGCGAAACGGTCAGCGAAACGTCGTGCAGCACCGCTCGCTGGTCATAGGCCTTGGCGATCGAGCGCACCTCAAGCGCACCGGTCGAGCCTTGCGGCGCAAGCGGCGCCTCGGCGGCCGGTCGCGCGAAGGTCGCGGCATCGTTCATCGCGCTGCTCAGCGGGACTTCTTGGGCACGGTGAAGTGGCCGGTCACGCGCCCGCCGCTCTGGCCCACGCCGGGCGCTCCGCCGTCGACCACCGCGCGGCCCGAATCGAGGTCGATCACCAGCCGCGACCCCATCACCCGCGACCCGGCGCGATCGAGCTGGACCGCACCGATCAAGGTGATCAGTTTCCTGTCGAGGTCGTAGATGCCGAAATTGCCGCGCGCGGTCTCCGACGGGCTGCGCACGACCACGCCTCCGGCTGCGTCGAGTCGCCGGATCTGGATCCCGCCCGAGCTAGAATAGGTCACGGTCAGCCGTTCGGTGTCGAGCGCCAGCGTCGCCTGGCGGACGCGGACGTTGCCGGCGAAGATCGCCCGGTCGGCGCGGTCCTGGACCTCGATGCGGTCGGCCGAGACGTCGATTGGAGCGCTGCTGTCATGCCCCTTCAAGGCCGAAACCGGGTCGGCCGCGTGGGCGATGCCCGCGGCCCCGGCGACGGCGACCGCCGAGCAAATCAGGATGGCGATCCGGCGCATGTCCTTCATCTGACTGCACCTTGCACGATTTTCAAGCGAGCGCCGTTGCCGAGCACGACGGTGCGATCGTCGAGGTCGGCGGTGAGGCTGCCGGCGCGGAACTGGCCGAGCCGCATTTGCCCGACCACCGGGCCCGGGCTGTTCAGGTGGCGCTGCTTGAGGTCGACCCGGACGTCCGCGGTTTCGAGCCGGTAGCCGTCGGGTCCGATGACCCGCACCGGGCCGCTGATATCGATGAATTGGCTGTCGAGATTGTAGCGCGCGAAATTGGCCATGATCACCAATGGACCCTGCGCCAGCCCGAGTCGCGCCATCATTCCGTTGATGTCGACGATCGGGACCTCGGAACTGCGCTGGATCGCCGAATTGGCCTCGATCGAGAATTTCTGGCCGCGATTGTCCTCGCCTCCATAGCGCGCCGTCTCAACCCGCATCCGCTCGGGCGCGTTTTCGACCTTCTTCTTGTCGAGGATGAAGCTGGCATCGCCCTCCTTCTGGAGCGGCGCGAAAGCGAGGATCGCGATCAGCGCGCCGACCGCGCTCGGCAGCGCGAACTTGGCGAAGCGGATCAGCTGATCGTGCCGGCTGCCCGGCACCGCCCACAGCTGGCGGAAGGCGCGCTCGCGGGTTGCGGCCTCAGACATGGGCGGGTTTAGCCGTCATGCGCGAAAATGTCTTTCTCGGCCCAGCCGGCAAGGTCGAGCAGCGCGCGGTGAGGCAGGAAGTCGAAACACGCCTGGGCGAGGTCGACCCGATTTTCGCGCACCAGCCGCTCGTCGAGCTTGTCCTTGAGCGCGTGGAGAAAGCGCAC
>JBDSGH010000098.1:0-9272 GCA_039919095.1 Sphingomicrobium sp.
ATCTTGAGCGCTGCAATCCCCGCGCGTTCGGCCAGCAGCAAGTCCGCCGGATTGGCGGCGATGAGCCGTTCGTAGCGGGTCAGCGCCTCGACATTCTGGCCCGACGCGAAGGCGAGGTCGGCAAGCATCCGCTCGACCGGCGGGCCGCCCGCGCCGGCGGCGATGGCATTGCCGATCATCGTCCGGGCCTGATCGAGCCGGCCGCTGGTAATCGCATGCGAAGCCTCGAGCAGGCGAGAATCGGTCGGATTAGCTACCGCCGCGCTGGCCGCCACGAGGATCTCAACGATCATCAGGACGCATATCGCCTGGACTTGGTCGCGTCGCGTCCAATGAGCATCACCAGATCGGTACCCTCAGGCCGGCTGGCGATAGCGAAGCCGAATTGCGCGGCGAGACGCTTGGCGGTTCCGCGGCGAGACGGCGGATAGAGGATCAGGCTGGTTTGCCGAACCTTGGCGGCATCCCCGATCTCGATCTTTCGCCAACCGCGAACCGCCAGGAAGCTGCGCGTATTGGCAGCGAGCCCTTGATAGCGGGCGGCATTGAGCAGCCGCACACCCGCGGTCTGCACACTTGCGGTCCGCAAGGGCACGAAGCGGATGGTTGTGCTCCGCTCGCTCCGTTGGACCATCTGGGCACGCCACTGCGGCCGGCCCGAATTTACCAGTGCAACCTCGCCCAGCGAAAGCCGCTCGAGCCGCATGGTCGGACCAGTCGGCGGGCTCGGCTCGACTGCAACTGACCGGATCGGGGCCGAGTGGAACGGCCGTTCCGGGGCAATGACCGGCGCTTGCTCCGCCGGCGGCATTGGGGCCGAAACCGGCGCAGGAACAGCCTGTTGGGCGGCGGCTGAAGGGGCGTTTTCTACCGGGAGCTGAGGCTGCGCGGCAGCCGACTTGGCCTGCGGCAGCACAGTCGTGATCGAGCGACTGGGCGCCGGCGGAGGCACCGGTTGGGCCTCGACCATCGGCGGAGTGGGTAGTGTCACCGGTACTGATCGCGACGCCGCGATCGGCACGACCGGCGCAGCGAGCTGCGCTACGGCAACCGAGATAGCGGCGGGGGCGGCCGCAACCAGCGCAGGCTTGGGAGCCGGCAGCGCAACCGTCACCGAATGGCGGGCCGCGACCTTGGCGGAACCCACGGGGCTGGCGGGCGTGAGTGCCGGGGCCGCAAGCTGCAGTGGCAATTGCTCCAAGGTTGGATGGAACGTCGCCGCCATCGCAACCTTGATCTCACCGCGAACTCCAACCGCTTCCTCGCTCCGTCCCTGCAGGTCGAGCGAAGCAGCGAACGCCGCCAGCACGGTCGTGTCGTGCGGCGCCAGTGCAAGCGCGGCCTCATAATTGCGTTGTGACAGGTCGAACCGACCCATTTGGTCGTAGCAACCGGCAATTCCGGTCAATGCGTCGATATTGTCGGGCTGCTCGCGCACCGCCTTGCGATAGGATTCGAGCGCCAGCGCTACGTTGCCCAGCGCCAGCTGACCGCGCGCCTCGGCAACCCGTTGCGGCACCGGCTTGGCGACTGACGAAACCGGCGCCGGCATCGACCGGATGGTCAGCTTGGCTGCTTCCCCGTCACATCCCGCCAATGCGATCATGGCCAAGATAGTCGGCAGTTTCCCCCCGCTTTGCATATCAACCCCCTGAAAGTGCCGGCATGATCGCGCGAATGACGCGGATCGCCGCGGGCAACATCAACACCCCGATCATTGTCGGCAACATGCATGCGACCAGTGGGATCGAGATCAGCACCGGAAGCCGATGCGCCTTTTCCTCGGCGCGCATCCGCCGCCGCTCGCGCATTTCCGATGCATAGACCCGCATCGTCTGCGCCACCGAAGAGCCCAGCTTGGTCGACTGGATCAGCAACGTAGCGAAAGCCCGAATCTCGTCCGCTCCGGCTCGATCGGCCAAGCGCCGCAAGGCGTCCTCGCGGCTGCGACCCCCGCGCAACTCGAGGACGACCGAACCGAATTGTTCGGCAAGGAGCGGATGGGACCTCATCATTTCCTGGCCGACCCGAGCGAACGCCGCCTCCAGGCCAAGCCCGGCTTCGACGCAAACCAGCATCAGGTCGAGCGCATCGGGAAAGGCGTTGATCAGCTCGCGCTGCCGGCGGGCCGCCTTGGCGCGGATGAACAGGTTCGGGATATACATCCCAAATGCAGCCGCGATCAGCAACGTGAAATAGAGCTTGGTCATGCTCGGGCTGTCCCCGGACGTCCAGAAGAAGGCCAGCATCATCAGCGGCAGCGCGACGATCAGCACCAACCGGATGAACGTGTAGACGCGCGGCGCGTAGGGTGCGGAATATCCTGCCGCGACCAGCTTCTGACGGAGTGCATCGTCGCGAGTGTCGACCAGCGACAGGCCCGATTTCTCGATCGCGTTGACCAGCTTCAACCAGGCGCCTTCGGCATGGACCGAGCGCAACGACTGCACCTGGCCGCCCTCGCCCGCGCCGTGCGGTCCTTCCTGGATCAGGCGCCGGCGGACCATCTGCCGAGCGCCAGCGGCGCTCGCGATGGTGTAGGCGACAAACGCCACCAGGCCGAACAATCCAAGCAGCATCAGCATGCGCAGGAGCGAGCTGTTGGCGATGATTTCTAGCATCTCGTCATACCTTCAGGTCGACCATGCGACGGATGGTGTAGAAGCCAATCGAATAGAGAATGATCAGCCCGACAAAGCCAGGCACGAAAGCCGGGTCGTCTGCCACTTCGAGGTAGAAGGCCGGACTTAGTGAAAACAGCAATACGAAAGTCAGGATCGGCAGCGAGGTTAACATGATCGCGGTCATCCGGCCTTCGCTCGAGAGCGCGCGGACCTTCATCATCATCGATGCCCGCTCGCGGATCACCGTCGACAAATTTTCGAGGATCTCGGCCAGATTTCCGCCGGTTTCATTCTGCACCGCGAGCGACACGACGAACATCCGCATGTCTTCCTGGTCCCACCGGTCGGCCATCGCCTGGAGCGCGTCGCGCAGGTCGGCGCCATAGGTCACCTCGTCGACGACGATGCCGAACTGGCTGCCGATCGGGTCGGGCATTTCGACCGTCAACAAGTCGAGCGCGGCCGCGACCGGATGGCCCGCCCTGAGTCCGCGAACGAAAACGTCCAGCGCGACCGGAAACTGCTCCTGCATTTTTTTGCGCGTGCGGGTCGCCTTGAACTGCAAGGCCATCAGCGGCAGCGCGGCCCCGAGCAGGCCAGAGAAGGTGGCAACGAGCAACATCCGGCCCAGTGCAATTGGGATATCGAGGCCGGCGAGAATGAGGAGAATGACGAAAAACAACGCGACCGGCGCCAGCAGGATCATGAGCATCAGCTTGCCGGTCGGGATCTGGACCTGCGCGGCAACCAGCAGCCGTTCGAACTTGCGGCCCATTCGGTCGAGCACCGGCGGCAGGTCCTTGGGCAGTGCACTGTCGGCCCGGCGCAGGATTTGCAGCGCCTCGCCTTGCGTGCGGCCCTGGCCAATCAACTGCAGCCGAAGATTGATGGCGCGACCTTCGGAGCGGTTGCGCGCGGCCCAGCTGAGCAGCGCTTCGATCCCAAGCAGCACCGCGCCGAAGATGCAGGCGAGCGCGAAGGCCTTGAACCAGGTCGGGCTCATCAGTCGAACTTCGAGTCGGGACGGAACAGTTCGTTGGACAGGCTCAAGCCGTAGGCCACGACGTGGTCGAGGAAGCGCGGCCGGATCCCGGTCGCCTCGAACCGCCCTTGGACCACACCGTCGGAATCAACGCCGGTCTGACGGAAGCGGAAGATTTCCTGCATCGTCACGACATCGCCTTCCATCCCGGTCAATTCCGACAGGCTGAGCAACTTGCGGCGTCCGTCCGACAGACGGCCGACCTGAATCACAACGTTGATTGCCGACGAGATCTGAGCACGCGCCGAGCGGGCGGGAACGTCGATTCCGCTCATTCCGATCATCTGCTCGACGCGGGACAGGGCATCGCGCGCCGTGTTGGCGTGAACCGTGGTCATCGACCCGTCATGACCGGTGTTCATCGCCTGCAGCATGTCGAACGCCTCACCAGCGCGAACTTCGCCGACGATGATCCGGTCGGGCCGCATGCGCAGTGCATTCTTGACCAGGTCTCGCTGCGTGATTTCCCCCTTGCCCTCGATATTCGGTGGGCGAGTTTCGAGCCGCACGACATGTTCCTGCTGCATCTGCAGTTCGGCCGAATCCTCGATCGTGACGATCCGCTCGCGGTCCGAGATGAACGCCGACATCGCATTGAGCATGGTCGTCTTGCCCGACCCGGTGCCGCCCGAGATCAACACATTGCGCCGCGCGCCGACGATCGCCTTCATCACTTCGGCAACCTGCGCCGGGACGCTGCCTATCTCGACGAGCCGGTCCATGCTGATCGGAACCCGCGCGAACTTGCGGATCGAGAGCAATGCGCCATCGATCGAAAGCGGTGGCACGACCGCGTTGACGCGGCTTCCGTCAGCCAGCCGCGCGTCAACCATCGGCGACGATTCGTCGATCCGCCGACCGACCGCCGCCACGATTTTCTGGATGATCCGGATGAGGTGCTTCTCGTCCTTGAAACGAACCGGCGTGGTTTCGAGCACGCCGAAACGCTCGACGAATACCTGACGATGGCCGTTGACCAGAATGTCGGTGATCGTTGCATCCTTGAGCAACGGTTCGAGCGGGCCGAGGCCGAGCAATTCGTCGAGGACGTCGGCGACCAGTTTCTTGCGCTCGACCAGGTTGAGCGCATGGTTTTGCTTGGCCAGCTCCTCGCGGATGATGTCGCCGATTTCCGCTTCGATTTGCGCATGCGACATCTGGTCGAGCGCCGACAGGTTGATCAGCTCAAGCAAGCGCTGGTGAAGCTCGACCTTGAGTTCGGTGTGTGCGTCGCGCTGGGCAAATGCTCCGGCATCGCCAAGGGTCATCAAGCGCTGCTGATCACGCGAGAATGCGGGTTGCTCGGCGACCCGGGCGGCGGCGGAGGTTTTACGGACCTGCCACATGGCTAGCGCCCCAATCCGAGCACGGCAGCAACGCCTGCATCAAGCATATCAAAATCCTTCCCGATGACGCTTTTCCGCTTGATCTCAGCAATCGGCACACCTTGGTCGATCGCAGCGCGCATCAGCGGCTGGTCATGAGCGATGGTGTAGGTCACGTCGCGCCCCAGAGCGCCGCGAATGTCCGCCGGGCGGATCGTCCGCATGGAGCTTTTCTCGAACCGATTGGCAACGATGCGCACGTCGAGATTGTCGAGCTCCTGGTTGTGGATGAGGTCGATCTGGCGCCGCGCCCGGTGAAGGCTGGCAACGCTCAGTTCGGTGACCAGCAGCACCAGGTCGGACTGGGCCAGCAGCGACAGCGACCAATTCGTCCAATTGCTTGGCAGATCGACGAACACCGTCCCGAACTCGCGCTTTGCGAGATCGATGATCTCGATCACCTGTTCGCTAGTCAGCGATTCCAGCGGAATCATCGACGGCGGCGCGGCCACCACGTGGAGACCGCTTTGGTGCTGGGTGGTGACCGAGCGTAGCAGCATCCCATCGAGCCGGGTTCCGGCGTCGAACAAATCCATGATCGACAGCTTGGGCCGCAAGCCGAGCTGGAAGGCGGCGTCGCCAAATTGCACGTCAAGGTCGATCAGGCACGCCTCACGCCCATGGCGCGCTTCCGACAGCGCAAAGCGGGTCGCCAGCTGGCTGATGATCGCCGTCGCGCCGACCCCGCCGACGCTTTTGATCACGTTGACCAGATTGGTCGTGCTGGCGATGTTCGCCAGGTCGGTTTTGGCGAGTTCATCGCGGACCGGCGCCAGCGACGTCTCGAGGTCGGCGATCTCGAGCGGCAACGGGATGACGTCATGAGCGCCGGCGCGAACCAGCGCGCGGACCAGCGCGAGCGGCGGATCATATGCCGCGGCGATGATTTTGGTCTCGGTTGATGCCGCCAGTTTCTGGAAGCGCTTGATCGACGCCGGAGTATCGACATCGACCTGGACCACGGCCGCGGCCGCGCCATCCAGTCCCTCGGGATCGATCCAGTCGGTCAGCGGCAAGAGGTTGAGGACCAGCGGAAAGCCTGCCACCCGTGCGCCCATCAGCGAGGCGGCATCGCCCTCCGCTCCGCTCAGGTAGAGCTGAACGGCGTTCTCACGCCGTTGCGTTCGCCAGGTCCTGGCTGTCTCGTTCGGGCTAATTACGCTCACTTTCGGCACCTCAGTTCGAATAATTTCCAGAGCCGTCTTCCAAAGTCAGGTCCGCGCGGATTTCCGGCAGCTTGAAGGTCGCGCCGAACACGGCGCCCAGGATTGGATTAAACGGCATGTTCTGGATGCGGACGGTCACGATTGGAGCGACGTCAGATCCGTTCGGGTCGCCGGAATAGCCGAGACCTGAATTCTCATAATCGATTACGACATTCGACGGCTGCAGCAGCGGCAGGAAGTACGTCATGCGGGTTACCACCCCGTTGAATGCCGATGTATTAATCGGTGTCAGCGTGGGGCACGGCGCGGTTTTGCAGGTGCAGGTCACTGCGGCCGCTGGCTTTTTGCACGTCGCGGCGCCGAACGACGTGATCGGGACCGATTTACCCTGACCTAGCGTCGCGCTGTAATCCGCCGCAGCGAGGCCGCCGGGGATCATATCGGTAACAACCGCCATTCTAGCTCCCATCTGGGTCGCCTTTTCGGCACCATTCCATGCCCACATCAAGCGGCCAGCATCGATGATCCCAAAAAGGAACAGGAGCAGAACGGGCAAAACCAGGGCGAATTCCGCCGCCGTGGAACCGCTTTGGTCCCGTCCATCGGGTCGCTGGAGCAGCGCGCGGATCATATGCCCATCACCGGGATTTCGGATTCAGCTTCGATGTTGACCGGGGTCGAAGCAAAGCCAATCATTGAAAACATTGACCGGTAAGGAACGATCGCCGACACCCGCACGACCGGAACATCACCATTGCCTTCGTAAATGCCGGAATAGGTGCTGGCCGAATTATCGGTGCACGTTAGCGTGACGGTGACTGTGTTGGGATTGGTCCAAGTCGACAAGCGCGCCGTACCACCGATCGTCTGCCCGGTCCGAGTTACGTTCTTGGTGGCGTCCACTAGGCCGTTCGCGTTGGAGATCGTGGACGGACAGCTAAAATCGATGAAGCCCCGGCGCGAAGCATAGCGCGCGCCGTCGCGAACGGCCTTGATGACGACGTGATTGTCGTAAAAATAGTTTCCCATTTCGATCGAGGCGAACATGAGGATCATTAGCAAGGGAGCCACCAATGCCATCTCGACACCGGCGGTCCCGCGGGTGGCCCCGAACAGTTTACGGCGTCCGGCCATGATCATTCGATCAGACGCGGGATATCGCGCCGTGTGATCTGCGGAATTCCGCCCCCTTCGCCAGTCCCGGAAGCGCCGATGACCTCGACGTAAATATCGTTAGCGCTGCCATAGGCGTTGACATAGGTCTTGCCGTTGACGGTGAATGTGTTGCTGCATCCGGTCCCGGAGCATCTCGATCGCGCGATGCTCGGCTCAACTAGGAACACGTCGATGTAGCCACCGACAATCAGCGTCTTCTTGCCATTCAGGCCGCCGTGGGCATTGGCATAACGGCAGTTTACGACCGCCGCGGTGATCCGGCGCCGATCAATCCCCGCCGGATCTGGCGCGAGTCCTGGCGACAGGCATTTGGCCTGCGGCTGGCCATATTGAGACAGTTGCGGGCTTGATCCACTGATCGAATTGGTTGGAAGTCGTGAAGTATCCTGCGCTTCCCACAAATACGTTTGATAGCGGGTAACGTTCGCCCCCAGATCCGGGTCGTTTTTCCAGTCGACGCCCGGATGATTGGCGTTGAAATAAGCCGTTCGGTCCCACGATCCGTCGCCAATTCGGCCCGACGTACACAGAGGGAAATTACCCGACGAATCCTGGAAATAATGGCATAGATCGCGCGGATGACCCATGGTCTGAGGGGTCTTGCCCGACGGCAACGACAGGTCTGGCGGGAAGTATTTTGGCGGCGTTGCGGTGGCCAGCTCCGCGGCATTCGCGTTCGGCGCCTGCCAGCTGCAATTGCCTGCCTCCTTAACGACGTCCTTGATGACATTGGTCGACGGTGCGCAGGGCGGGCTCTTGCAGGCCGAAGCGTTGCCCGGCTTGAAGTCGAACCGCATGTTGAGCGAGTCCCGCACGGCGTTCAGAATATTGCCAGTTTCGGTCGTCACATTGGTCGTCTGAGAACAGTTTTCGAACAAAGTGTTCGAGGCCAGCGCTTCGGCGACGCCGTTCGCGCCATTGCCTAGTTGGTCGAGGAAGCCGAAATTGCCGGGTCCCCATTGCGTGCCCCCCTCCGCCATGACGATGCCCGCGCCAGTGTCGATTCCAGTCGGTGGCAAGGCTGGGTCGGAGTTGCTCGACGGCTCGCCCGGATTGCATACGAAGAATGGCACGACGCCGCAGATGGCGCTGCTAACGCTAGCGACAGCGCTCGCATTGGTGCTTCCCGAAAGGACCCTGACGATCGGCGTCAGGGCATATCTCGCCGTCCGCGTGTTCATCTGGACTAGGACAAACTTGGAGTCCGCGTCGCCGGTTGCAAGCGTTTTATTCGTCGGGTCGGTATAAGCGGAATAGAAAGTGACGCTAGCGATCCCAATCGGTGTGGCGCCGGTGGCGAACCGCGTCCTGTTAGTGATCAGCGACTGAGCAGCGGTCGTCGCCCTAGTCTGGGCACCCGTCCCACCGTCGAGCTGAGTGGCCGCGGCCAGCGCGGCATGGTCGGCAGCGTCCTGGATCTCGGTGTCCATGTTGACCAGCCGAGCGTAGTCGAAGCCGATTCCAGCGGCTGCGAACAGCGCGATCAGCGACAGCGCGACGGTCGGCGCGACGGCGCCGTCAGCGTTCCTGCAGAATTCCGAAACCGAGCGCTTCATCCGGCCACATCCTTATTGAGGCCCGCCACCCGAGCCGGCACCGCTGGTGGTGGTCATGACTTCGACCTTCTTGACCTGGTCGGTGCGGTAGCGCTTGACCGCCGCCACGCCTTTGTCGCCACTGTCGCCAGGTTGGGCACCGTCGGCGGCATAGACCGGGTCGGGATCGATGATCTGGACCGCGGCATTATATTTGACCGCCTCGCCGAACCCGGGGTCGGGCGACAGATTATTCTGATTGAGGGTGTCGCACCCGGCCAGGAGCAGGGCCGTGATCGGCGCGGCCAGCAACAGCTTAGAGGACATGGCCATACTCCTTTTCG
>JBDSGH010000099.1:0-7256 GCA_039919095.1 Sphingomicrobium sp.
CCGGGTAAAGCGGATCGGGTCGAGCGAAGGGAAGTTAGCGCATGGCGAGCAGCCGGTCCGTCGACCGCAGTCCGGTCAGCCCGACGCCGGTCGAGATCGCCGCAACGCATCTCGCCCGGGTCGCCGGCGCCGGCAGCGCACACCATCCCCATCTCGAAGCGTTGGTCGAAGGCGGACGGCCCGATTCGGGCCGCGACCTGGCCGACGCGGTGCATTTGCTGTGCAGTCTCCACGGCCGCCATCCCGGGCTGATCGAATTGGCCCTCGCCCACATCGCTCACGACCCCGCCCACGCTCTGCTGGCGCAGGCCGCCGACGCGTTCGAGCGCGAGCGGCTGTACCTGGTCAAGCTGACCTCCGCGGTCGGTCCGATGCCGAGCACGCCGGGCGCGGCCGAGACCGAAGCCAGTTTGATGGCGCAGCGCAATGCGCTCGAAATCCTCGCCTCGTCCGAGCGGACCGGCTGCGCGCTTGGCGCTGCAACCGCCTTGATCGGCGACTGGGCGACCATCCGCCGCTTGCTCGACCGGGCCGCGGTCCGCACCGGCCTCGAACGGCCCGAACCGGCGCTGCCCGATTTGGACGAGCTGGCCGGGATCATCGGCCGCTCGGGCGACTCCGCCAATGGCCGCGCGGTGGCGTTCGGCGGCGAGCAATTGCTACTCCAGCACCGCGCTCTGTTCGACCTGCTCGAAGCCCGCGCCAGCGCCCGCGCCGACTGGGACAGCTAAAACCCAACGCCGTCATCCTCGCCAACGCGCGGACCCAGCTTCTGATTTTATGAGATTAGCGGCGCACTCCCGCTGGCGCGAGGATGATTAAATCAATCGTCGCGGTAGGCGAGTTCGAAATTGCCCCAGCGCCGGCCCTGGACGAACAGCGGCACGAACACGTTCTTAACCGGGATATACTTGTCGCCGAGCTCCATCCGGTAGGTCGCCAGGGTCGACGGCCGGTTGCTCAGCAGAGCGTTGCGAGTGACGTCGTCGATCATGATCCGGCGGTTGCGGCAATGCTCGTCGTTCCACACCGGGTCGCCGCCGGGCGGCTGGCTGCGCTCCGACAGATGGGTCGGCAGGAAGCCGTTCATGTCGCCGATCGCCGAGCCGATGATGCGGTCGTCGGTCGCCTTGGTGCGGTCGAGCACCGGCTGGACGTATTTGTCGGCGGCGTCGCAGAAGCGGGTGTTGTACTGGACCGGGTTGCTACCGGCGATTTCCTGATAATCGCGGTCGAACACATCCTCGAGGCTGACTTCGCCCTCCTCGATCGCACGCTCGATGGCGGCGACGATCACCCGCCCGACTTCCTGTGCTTTTAAAATGAACGGCGTGTCGTCGATCTCGGCGCCCGAATTGGCGAGCGTGTCGAGCATGGTGTTGGACAATAGTTCGAGATGGGCCAGCCGCTTTTGCGCCTGGAGCAACTGGTCGCCGTTGTCGCGCGCGTCGCCGGCGAAATCGACCAGCCCGGCTTTGACCCGGTCGACGCTGGTCTGGATCATGTTGGTCGAATGGGCGATGCCTTCGGTCTGGCGGTCGACCATGCCGACGATCTCGCTCACTTCGCGAACCGTATCGCTGATCTGGCCGAAGCCGAGCTGGGCGGCGCGGCTGCGCTCGACCCCGGTCTTGATCTCCGACGTGACGGCGCCGGCCTCGCGGGTCAGCTCGCCGATCGTCAGCGCGATCTGGCTGGTTGCGGTGCGGGTGTCATGGGCGAGCTTCTTCACTTCGGCTGCGACGACCGCGAAGCTGCGCCCGGCATCCCCGGCCCGCGCCGCTTCGATGGTCGCGTTCAACGCCAGCATGTTGGTCTTACGGGCGATCGCCTCGATTGTCGACGAAACCATCTGGACCTGGTTCATGGCGGCTGCGAAGCCGGCCATCCGCTCGCCCAGCTGGACGACCAGCTCGGTCAGCCCCTTGAAGCCGCCGATGGTCCCATCGATCGCCTCGCGGCCTGCTTCGAGCTTGGCCTTGGCCTGCTCCGACAGCAACCGCGCTTCGTCGGTCGAATCCGACACCCGCGCCTGATCGGCAAGCAGCCGCGTGGTCACTTCCTCGAGGCCGTCGAGCATCTTCAAATGGTCGCTGAGCTTGGACGCGACGCCATCGACGTAACCGGCGACGTCGCTGCACTCCATCGACAGCGATCCGCAGTCGCGGGCGACCGCCCGGATGGCGTTTTCGGTAATGTCCTGGATGCCCTTGGTCGCCATATGAAGGCCCATTCCCCGCTAATTGCTAGCGAGAGGGATAGAAGCAACCTCCTACTCTTTCGTTAACCAAGCCCGCGCGAACCGCCCCAAAAGCTCAATAGAGCAGGTAGGATTGGCGCTGCTCGGCCCACGCCTGCTCGTCGGGCCCGGCGAGCGCGTCGAGGTCCCCCGGCGCGGCATCGGCGCCATCGACCCACTCGCGCAGGCCGGGCGAGCCGTTGATGACGTCGATCGCCAATTTGCCGAACTCATATTCGTAGGGGAAATCGCGCCACAGCGGATAATCCGGAACCAGCCGGCGGATCGCCTTGAACGCTAGCGCCTGCAGCCGCCACGGCTTGAACGCGCGATGATCGTAGGCCGGGCCTTCGGCGTGGATGTGGAGCCCGTGACACAATTGCCCGACGTGCTTGTGAAAGGTCGGCTCGAACGCGATTTCGCGCAGCTGGCATCCGGACAGCCAGTGCGGCGCCAGCGCCTCCATTTCGGCCAGCACCGCCCGCGCGTCGATGTCGGGCGCTCCGAACAGTTCGAGCGGGCGGGTCGTGCCCCGCCCTTCGCTCAGCGTGGTCCCTTCGAGCATGACCGTGCCGGCATAGGCCCGCGCCATGTTGAGATTGGCGGCGTTGGGACTGGGGTTGATCCAGATCCGTTCGGCCGGCCAGCCGAACCCGGGTCCCTCGTCCGGCCGCCAGCCGTCCATCGCGATCACCCGGTAATCGACGTCGAGCTTGAGATGATCGACGAACCATTGGCCAAGCTCGCCCAGCGTCAGCCCGTGGCGCATCGGGATCGGCCCGGCGCCGACGAAGCTTTCCCACCCGGGCTGGAGCGTCTGGCCCTCGACCGGCCTGCCGGCGGGATTGGGCCGGTCGAGCACCCACACCGCCTTGCCCTGCTCGGCCGCCGCCTCGAGCACGTAGAGCAAGGTCGTGATGAAGGTGTAGATCCGGCAGCCGAGGTCCTGGAGGTCGATCAGGATGGTGTCGAATGTCGCCAGCGCTTGGCCGGTCGGCCGGCGCACTTCACCGTAGAGGCTGAATACCGGGATGCCGTGGACCGGGTCGGTAAAGTCCTCGGTTTCGACCATATTGTCCTGCTTGTCGCCGCGCAGGCCGTGCTGCGGTCCGAACGCGGCGGTCAAATTGACCCCGGCCGCGGCCAACGCGTCGAGGCTGTGGGTCAGGTCGCGCGTGACCGACGCCGGGTGAGCGAGCAGCGCGACCCGCCGGCCAGCTAGCGGTTTGCGCAATTCCGGGTCGGCGAGCAGCCGGTCAATTCCGAACAAGGTCATTGGCGCTGCTTACGGAAGCTGCGCCGCGAAGCAATCCGGGCTGTGGAAATCAGGCGGCCCGTCGCCATGAGCAAGCGCCCAATAGCTTTTGGTCCCGTCCTTCTCCTCAAGCACCGCGGAAAGTCCGAGCTGCCAGCGCTGATCTGCCTCAACGGGAATTGTCGCGCCGAGCTGCCACCACCGCAAATTGTCTTGGTTGCGAATGTATGGCGGGGATTCGACGTCCGCGTTTTCGCGCTTGGATCGATATGACTCAAAGTCGTATGCAGCCCATTGCGACGACGGCGAAAAATTCCACTCGCGATACGCGTCACCGTCGGCCGGCTTCAAGAAAGCTTCAAAGCAGGTGCTTTGCCACAGATCATCGGCCCGCGATTGCTCGGTCGGGGGCGGTACGACAAAGCGGTCGATCGGCGCTCCAACGCAAAACCAGATGTGGATCGACCCGATCCGGCCGAGCATGTGGCGGTGCTCGATATCGGCCCACATATCGAACATCGGCCCGGAAGGCCGCTTATCCGCGTGCGGCAAGAATTTCAGCTGCATGGCCGCTCGATCGCGTCATCACCGCTGCGGCGGGATCTCAATTGCTTCATCCGCTGTACGCATCGATCGCTTCGAAAATCGCCGTAATCGCCTGCCGCTCGTCCGGATCGAGCTCCGGGCGCCAAATGTCGAGGATCAGGACGATACGATCGCTGGTGCCGTTGTTGGCGGCCTCATGCACGACGGTGTCGTCGAAGACCATCAGCTCGCCCTCGTGCCAACGCCGGGTTTCGCCGCCAACCTTGAATTCGCATCCTTCGGGAACCACCAGCGGCAAATGGCAGATCAGCCGGGCGTTGAGCATACCGGTGTGCGGCGGAATGCGCGCCCCCCCGGCGAGCTTGGAAAATACGATCCACGGCGCGCGTTTGGAAATCTGCGCGAGGTCCAGCGGCTCGAGCGCGGCAAACGTGTTGGGGCAGCGTGTCACGGCGTTACCGGCCGGAGCTCCGTCGACCCACAGCGGCAACGTGCTCCAGTCCGGATTGTCGAGCAGTCCGTGGGTTTCCCGCGGTGGTCGCTTGGGGTCGCTCACGACATAGGGCGTGAAGCGCGTTTCATCGTCGGCCAACGCCAGCGCTTCGGTCCGAATCGCATCGGTCTGCGCCTCAAGCTCGCTCGCCCAGTCGAATTCCGACCGCTCGTAATAACGCCGCTGGGGAAGCCCGGGATAATAATATGCGCGCGGCTGCTGCAGCTGCATGTGGGCCTGGCGCCGACCCATCAGGATATCCAGCGACTCCTGAAAACGGGGCGGCCTTCTGCCCTGCGGGAAGCCGGCTTGAGCAAGCGCCTGCTCGAGATAGTCCTGAAACACGCGGGACGCGCGGAGGCACGCCGCCTCGGCCCGGGCGAGTGCCGCATTGAGATCTTCGCTCAGCGGCCCTTGCGCCGACGCCGCCCGGATCGCAGCTCGGTAGAACAAGGTCGCGGCCCGCTCGTCGCCGGCGCCCGAACGCAGGTCGCCCTTGCGGATCAGCGCGCCGACATTGCTCGGTTGCTGCGCGATCAACTGGTCAACCGCGATCTCGTCCTCGGCAATCACTCGCCCAAGCGCCTTTTCTCATCCATCCCGGCGGTGGCTAGCGTAACTCGGGTGATGGGTCGAGATCATCGTCTGGCGCAGGCGCACGAGTGCCTGTAACGGGCCAAGTCCATGTACAAATCTTCCCTCCTCAGGCTGTTCGACGAGCGTGGCTACATCCACCAGGTGACCGACCCGGCGGCGCTCGATGCGCTGGCGGACAAGGAGGTAATCACGGCCTACGTCGGCTTCGACGCGACTGCGCCAAGCTTGCACGTCGGTAACCTGGTCCAGATCATGATGCTTCGCCGACTGCAGCAGGCGGGCCACAAGCCGGTCGTGCTGATGGGTGGCGGGACGACCAAGGTTGGCGACCCGTCAGGCAAGGACGAAGCGCGCATATTGCTCACGTCCGAGCAGATCGACGCCAACATCGCCTCGATCCGCCGCGTGTTCGACCGCCTGCTGAGCTTCGACGACGGTCCAGCTGGCGCGATCCTGCTCGACAATTCGGAATGGCTCGACAGCCTCGCTTACGTGCCGTTCCTGCGCGACGTAGGCAAGCATTTCACCATCAACCGCATGCTGACCTTCGACAGCGTCCGCCTGCGGCTCGACCGCGAGCAGCCGCTGACCTTCCTGGAATTCAACTACATGATTCTCCAGGCCTACGACTTCCTCGAACTGTCGCGCCGCGCCGGGGTGCGGCTGCAGATGGGCGGCTCCGACCAATGGGGCAATATCGTCAACGGCATGGAGCTCGGGCGGAGGATCGACGGCGCCGACCTCTACGGCCTGACCACGCCGCTGATCACCACCGCCGACGGCGCGAAAATGGGCAAGACCGCGGCCGGCGCGGTGTGGCTCAACGCCGACCAGCTGAGTGCCTACGATTACTGGCAATTCTGGCGCAACACGGCGGACGCCGACGTCGGCCGCTTCCTCAAGCTGTTCACCGATCTGCCGCTCGATCAGATCGCCAGGCTAGAAGCGCTCGACGGAGCGGCGATCAACGACGCCAAGGTGGTGCTGGCGACCGAGGCGACGGCCCTGCTCCACGGCCGCGAGGCGGCAACCAACGCCAAGGACACCGCCAAAACCACCTTCGAAGGGGGCAGCGGCGGGGATCTGCCGACGCTTAAGCTGGGCGGCGGGATGACCATCGCCCAGGCGCTGACCGGCCTCGGCTTCACCGCCTCCAACGGCGAGGCCAAGCGCAAGGTCGCCGAAGGCGCGGTGCGACTGGACGATGCACTGGTCACCGACCCCGCCGCCCCCGCCACCGCCGGCAAGCTCAGCCTCGGCAAGAAGAAACACGGGCTGCTGACGAAGTAATCGTCATTGCGAGTGTAGCGGAGCAATCCAGTTTCTTTGTTTGGTTTGGAGTGGCCGCGTCGATGCGCTCCTCGCAATGACGCTCACCCGCTCCGGATCAGCCCGACCGCCTGGTCGCGCTCGAACAAATAGAGGCAGGTCCGCGCCGCCTGCCCGCGCGGCCCGGCCAGCCCGCCGTCGCGGTCGAGCAGCAGTTGCGCATCGCTCTGCGCGATCGGCGCCAGTTCGGCGACGTCCTCGGCCGATGCTACTCGAAAACCGGCCTCGCCCGACTGCTTGGTGCCGAGCACCTCGCCCGGCCCACGCAGCCGCAGATCCTCCTCGGCAATCCTGAAACCGTCATTGGTCTCGCGCATCAGCGCCAGCCGCGCCCGGGCGGTCTCGCTCAGGCTCTGGCCGCGGACCAGCAAACACGCGCTCTTGCCCGCTCCGCGCCCGACCCGGCCGCGCAGCTGATGGAGTTGGGCGAGTCCGAAGCGGTCGGCGCCCTCGACCACCATCAGCGTCGCATTGGGCACGTCGACCCCGACCTCGATCACCGTGGTCGCGACCAGCACCGCCAGCTCGCCGCACGCGAACGCAGCCATCACGGCGTCCTTCTCGGGCCCCTTCATCCGGCCGTGGACCAGCCCGACCCGCTCCCCGAAGCGCAGCCGCAAGACCGCCGCGCGCTGCTCCGCCGCGGCGCGGTCGACCTTATCGCTTTCCTCAACCAGCGGGCACACCCAATAGGCCTGGCCGCCGCTCGCCAGATGCCGCCCGAGGCCATCGATCACTTCGGGCAGGCGCTCGTCGCTGATCACCCGGGTCTCGACCGGCGTCCGTCCCGGCGGCAT
>JBDSGH010000100.1:0-10112 GCA_039919095.1 Sphingomicrobium sp.
CGACGCCGGCAAGTCGGTCACCGCGGTGGTCGAACTGAAGGCGCGCTTCGACGAAGAGCAAAATCTGCTGTGGGCGAGCGCGCTCGAACGCGCCGGGGTGCAGGTGGTCTACGGTTTCATCGACTGGAAGACCCACGCCAAGGTCTCGGTGGTCATCCGTCGCGAGGCCAAGGGCTATCGCACTTACTGCCACTTCGGCACCGGCAATTACCACCCGGTCGCCGCGCGGACCTACACCGACTTAAGCTATTTCACCGCCGACCCGCGGATCGGGCGCGATGCCGCCAAGCTGTTCAACTACATCACCGGCTACCTCGAGCCCAAAAACCTGCGCAGCCTGGTCATTTCCCCCCACCAGATGCGCGACGAACTGATGCGGCTGATCGCGGTCGAGATGGATAACGCCCGCGCCGGGCGGCCGAGCGGCATCTGGGCCAAGATGAATTCGCTGGTCGACCCGGTGATCATCGAGCAGCTCTATCAGGCGAGCGGCGCCGGGGTGCCGATCGACCTGGTGGTGCGCGGCATCTGCTGCCTGCGTCCGGGCGTGCCGGGGATGTCGAGCAACATCCACGTCAAGTCGATCGTCGGCCGCTTCCTCGAACATGCCCGGATGTGGTGTTTCGCCAATGGCGAGGAACTGCCCAATCCCGGCGCCAGGGTCTACATCAGCTCGGCCGACTGGATGCCACGCAACTTCGACCGGCGGATCGAATATATGCTGCCGATCGCCAATCCGACGGTCCACGCCCAATTGCTCGACCAGGTGATGGTCGCCAATCTGCTCGACAATCAGCAAAGCTGGCGGCTTAACCCAGACGGCAGTTACCAGCGGCTCACGGCCAAGCCCGACGAGGCCTTCAACCTCCACGAATATTTCATGACCAACACCTCGCTGTCGGGCCGCGGCCAGGCGCTGCGCAAGGGCCGCCGGGTGCCCAAGCTGCGCTTCCGGCGCGGCCGCTAGCCAAATGCAGTCGCGCGACCCCATCGCGATCATCGACATCGGGTCGAACTCGGTGCGGCTGGTGGTCTATTCGGGCGCGCTACGGGTACCGACGCCGATCTTCAACGAAAAGGTCCTGGCCGGACTGGGCGCGGCGCTGGCGGCGACCGGCGAATTGTCCGAGCGCAGCCAGGAGCGGGCGCTGGCGGCGCTGCGCCGCTACCGCCTGCTGATCGACCATATGGGCATCACCACCAGCCGGGTGGTGGCGACCGCGGCCGCGCGCGATGCCCGCAACGGGCCGCAGTTCGTCGCCAGGATCGACGCCATCGGCTTCAAGTGCGAAGTGCTCAGCCCGCAGCAGGAAGCGCAATTGGCCGGGGCCGGCGTGCAGTCGGCGATCCCCGGCGCCGACGGCGTGGTCGGCGATTTGGGCGGCGGCAGCCTCGAGCTGGCCGATGTCGACCGTGACGCGGTCGGGACCGCGCTGTCGCTGCCGCTCGGTGTGCTGCGGGTGAGCGATGACAGCGCCGGGCAGCGCGAAGTGCGCGACACTTTGCGCGCCGCGCTCAAGTCGAGCGGGCTGGCCAAGGCCAGCGCCGGGCGGCCGTTCTACATGGTCGGCGGATCGTGGCGCGCGCTGGCCCGGATCGACATGCTGGCGACCGACTATCCGCTGCCGGTCAAACATCAATATGCGATGCGCCCGGAGCGCGCCGGCGACCTGCGCAAGATGGTCCGCTCGCTCGACCTCAAGCTGAGAAAAGCGATCGCGCCGGCGCGCCTCGCGACCTCGCCGGTGGCGGCGATGATCCTCGCCGAGCTGGTCGAGCAGCTCGAGCCGAGCGAGCTGGTGCTGTCGAGCTTCGGCATTCGCGAGGGGCTGCTCCACGCGACCCTGCCCAAGGCGGCGCGGCGGCTCGACCCATTGATCGAGGCAGCACGCGATGCCGGCGGGGCCGAGCGCCGGTTCGGCGAGCATGGCGATAAACTCGACCAGTGGATCGGGTCGGTATTCGACGATCCGCCCGAGATGGCGCGAATCCGCCATGCATCGTGCTTGCTGACCGACGTCGCGTGGCAGGCCACGCCCGACTTTCGCGCCGACCGCGGGGTCGAGATGGCGCTCCACGGCAATTGGGTCGGGGTCGATGCGCCAGGCCGGGTGCTGATGGCCCAGGCGCTGTCGTCGAGCTTCGGCCGCGACAAATTGCCGATCGCCGCGCTGAGCGAACTATGCGACCCGGGCGACCTTTACCGCGCGCAATGCTGGGGCCTCGCCATCCGCCTTGCCCAGCGGCTGTCGGGCGGGGTTGGATCGGTGTTGAACAGCAGCCGCCTGAGCGTCGCCGGCAAATCCTATCGCCTGCACTTGCCCAAGGGCGAAAGCGCGCTGGTCAGCGACGGCGTGCGGCGGCGGCTGTCGCGCCTCGCCGACGCGCTTGGCGGAAGCGCCGAAATCGTCCTTGGCAATTAAGCCCGCGGCGGGGCTCTAGCCGTCGTCCTTGGGCCGCCGCAGTTGTGCGTCGATGCTCCACGGGCCGGGGCCGGCGAACACCAAATAGAGGAAGATGAAGCAGAACAGGATCGCTGCGTCGCCGCCGTTATTGGCCGGAAACGCACCCTTCGGCGCGTGCGCGGTCCAATAGGCCACGGCCATCGTGCCCGAGGCGAGGAACGCCGCCGGCCGTGTCAGCAGGCCGAGCGCGATCAGCCCCCCGGCAACCAGTTCGATGATCCCGGCGTAATGGGCGGGCTGGGCAAACGCCCAACCGACACCGGCCATCGCGCCGGACGGGAACGACAGGAACTTCTGGGTGCCGTGCTCGAGGAACAGCAGGCCGGTGACGATCCGCAAGACGCTGAGCATCACCGGGCCATGGCGGGACAGGCGTTCCATCGGTCTAGGCCAGGAACTGGCGGACGAATTCGCTCGCCGGCTCGGCGGCGATTTCGGCCGGCCGCGCGAACTGTTCGATCTCGCCGCTGTTGAGGATCGCTACCCGGTCGGCCAAAGTGAATGCCTCCTCATGATCGTGAGTAACGAAAATCGACGTCAGGCCAAGCTCGTTATGGATCAAACGGAGCGCTCCGCGCAACTCGCGCCGGACCTTGGCATCGAGCGCTCCGAACGGCTCGTCGAGCAGCAGGATGCGCGGCTGGCGGGCTAATGCCCGGGCGAGCGCGACCCGCTGGCGCTGGCCGCCCGACAGCTCGCTCGGGTAGCGGTGGCCGAGGCCGGGCAACTGGACCAGCTCGAGCAGCTCGTCGATCCGTTTCCGGATGGCCTCGCCCGACGGTCGCGCCGAGCGCGCCATCACCGCCAGGCCGAAGGCGATGTTCTTGGCCACCGTCATATGGCCGAACAGCGCATAATGCTGGAACACGAAGCCGATCCCGCGCGAGGCGGCGGGGGCGTGGGTGACGTCGCGCTGGCCGAACCGGACCTCGCCCCCTTCGGGCACTTCGAGCCCGGCGATGATCCGCAGCAAAGTGGTCTTGCCCGAACCCGACGGGCCCAAAAGCGCGGCGAATTCGCCGTCGCGGATGGTCAGCGAGACGTTCTTGAGCGCCGGGTAGGCCGAATAACTTTTCGACACGCCATCGATCCGAATCGACATGTTAGAAGCGGGCCGCAAGCTCGTCGCGGTGTCGCCACTCGAGCGCGCTTTTGAGAGTAAGAGTGACGAGGGCGAGGAGGGCAAGGAGCGAAGCAACGGTGAAGGCTGCGACAAAGTTGTACTCATTGTAAAGGACCTCAACGTGAAGCGGCATGGTATTGGTCTCGCCGCGGATATGACCGGAAACAACACTGACTGCTCC
Source organism: Sphingomicrobium sp. (assembly GCA_039919095.1). Classification (GTDB taxonomy): domain Bacteria; phylum Pseudomonadota; class Alphaproteobacteria; order Sphingomonadales; family Sphingomonadaceae; genus Sphingomicrobium. The sequence continues at coordinate 3,770 of JBDSGH010000100.1, forward strand.
AAACTCGCCCATCGCGCGGGCGTTGCACAGCAACACCCCGTAGAGCAGTCCGAAGCGGATATTGGGCAGGGTCACGCGCCAGAACATCTGCCAGCCCGAGGCGCCGAGCGTCAGCGCGGCCTCCTCGTCCGAGCGGCCCTGGGTGACCATTAAAGGGATCAGCTGGCGGGCGACGAACGGCAGCGTGACGAACACCGTTGCAAGCACGATCCCGGGCAGCGCGAAGATAATCTCGATATCGCGCTCCTGGAGCCAGGTGCCGAACCAGCCCTGCGCTCCGAACAGCAGCACGAACACCAGGCCCGAGACCACCGGCGAAACCGAGAACGGCAGTTCGATCAGCGTCACGAGCAGGGTCTTGCCGCGAAAATCGTGCTTGGCGATGGCCCAGGCGGCGGCAATTCCGAACACCATGTTCAAGGGCACCGCGATCGCCGCGACCAGCAAGGTCAGGCGGATCGCCGAACGCGCATCGGGCTCGGTCACGGCCGCGAACCAGGCCTTGGCGCCGGCGGCGAACGCCTGGGCGAGCACCGCGCCCAACGGCAGCAGCAGCATCAGCGCGACGTAGCCGAGCGCGGCCACAATCAGCAGCGCCTTGACCGCCGGCGGCTCGCGCAGATGGGACGAGCGGCGCATCAGGCGGCCGACCTGCGGCGCTGCCAGTGCTGGAGCAGGTTGAGCACCATCAGCATGGCGAACGACACGATCAGCATGACGGTCGCGATCGAGGCGGCGCCGGCATAATCATATTCCTCGAGCTGGGTGATGATCAGCAGCGGCGCGATTTCGGATTTGAACGGCATGTTGCCGGCGATGAAGATGACCGAGCCATATTCCCCGGCGCCACGCGCAAAGGCGAGCGCGAAGCCGGTCGCAAGCGCCGGTGCAATAGTCGGGAAAATCACTCGGGCGAAGGTCTGCCAGCGCGACGCGCCGAGGGTCAGCGCCGCTTCCTCGGTCTCACGCGAGGCCTCGGCCAGCACCGGTTCGACCGTCCGCACCACGAACGGCAGGCCGATGAAGACCAGAGCGACGACCACTCCGGCCGGTTTGTAGGCGACCGGCAGGCCGAGTGGCGCAAGCACGCGGCCGATCAGGCCGGTGTCGGCATAGAGCGCGGTCAGCGCGATCCCGGCGACCGCGGTCGGAAGCGCGAATGGCAGGTCGATCAGCGCGCCGAACAGGCGCTTGCCGGGAAAATCGTAGCGCACCAGTACCCAAGCGACGAGCAGCCCGAAGACGCTGTTGACCGCCGCCGCCACCAGCGCCGCGCCGAACGTCAGGCGATAGGAAGCAAGCGCGCGCGGCGAGAAAGCGGTCGCGAGGAAGGCGTGCCAGCCGCCGCCCCAGCTCTTGAGGAACACCGCCGCGAGCGGGATCAGAACGATGAACGACAACCAGAAGATGGTGATGCCCAACGAAAGGCCGAGCCCGGGCAGCGGGGAGGAGCTGCGCTGGGCTTTAACGTTGGGCACCACCATCAGCCGGCGCTCAGAAGTCCAGGTGGAGACGCGTTGCAAGCGCATCCCCCTTGGTCTTCGAGCCGATCGGATCGAGCGGCGTGTTGTCGCCGCTGAAGTGGACCCAGTTGAACATCAGCTTGGCGAAGGGATTGAAGTACCAGTTGAGGCCGAGCGTAACGCTCCGCGCCTGGTTGTCGGCCCGCGCCAGCACTGGGGTGTCGGCCAGATCGAGCTGGTCGTAGCGCAACGCGACCTCGAACGCCCCAAGCCCGTCCTTGCCCAATTCGGTGAACGGGCGGACCCGGTCGAAATTGCCGCCCTTGAAGGGGCGCGTCTCACCAGTGAGCATGTACGCAGCATATCCGTAAAACCCGGTAAACGCATTGTTAACAAGATTCGGGCGGTCAAGCCAGATGCGACCGACCTCTCCAGCGACAGTCAGTGGCCCAAATACGGTAGCAGCCTCGGCGCCGGCATATCGCAGCGACTGGACGCCGGTAATTACGCCGCTGTCGGCGATGTTGCCGTTGTCGACGCGGATGTTGGGCCGGTCGGACAATCGCACCGCGTCCTCGATGTCGCCCGACTTCAAGGCGGTGCGGTAGAAACCGGACAGGCCGAGGTGAACGATCTTGCCGGTGTCGAACACCGGCTCCCAGGTGGCGCGGCCGTTGACCCCCCAGCTTTCGTCGGGAGTGTTGGTGATCGGCGCGACGCTCGAGCGGCTGATGCTTTCATTGTCGCCGAACAGGCCGACCGCGAGGTTGATGGTCTCCTTCGGCGCATAAGCGAGCGAGAGGCCGATGCGGCGCTCGGCGCCGGCATTGCCGAACGCGTTGGTGAACATGCCGCGCTCGAGGAACATGTTGTAATTGTCGCTATTGTTGGATTCGAGCCCGAACGGCGCCTTGTGCTGGCCCAAGGTCAGCACGGTCTTGGGGATCTTGGTGTACTGGAGGTAGGCGTCGGTCAGATTGACCGCATTGCCGGCGAAGTCGACCTCGATCCGGTAGTTCCACCATTTGAGCGCGGTGCCCTCGAACCCGATGCGGGCGCGGCGCAGGCCGGTGCCGTTGGTATAGTCGTAGCCGCCCTTGTGCTCGATGAACGCGACCGCGTCGGCCTCGATCACGCCGCGCGGCCTGAAGGTGAAATTGCCGTTTGGATCGGCGATCGTCGGGGCCCAGCTGAACTGGGCCGCCTTGGCGGCACGGGTCTCGACCGTTTCGAGCCGGCCCTCGTTCAATTCGGCCTGCTGCTCGAGCTCGGCATTGCGCGCTTCGAGCTGGCGGATCCGCGCGTCCATCGCGTTGAGCCGGTCGAGCATTGGGTCGCCGGTCGGCGCCGCGGCCACCGTAGCCGGCGCCGCATCGGGCGCGACCAGCGTGTCGATCGGGCTGTCGGTGTTGGCCGAGCTGTCGGTCGCCGCCTGGCTGTCGGTGCTTTCGGTAGTCGAAAAGTCTTCCGGCTGCTGAGCCAAAGCAGGTGAAGCAAGCGCGACGAGGGAAGCCCCCGCGAGAAGCAGGAAACGCATGTCAGTCTCCGATATTTGAAGGGTGGGGTTTGACGCGTACTAGCGCTTGGCGTTCTCGAAGATCTGGTCGAACAGCCCGCCGTCGTTGAAGTGGGTCGCCTGGGCACGGGCCCAGCCGCCGAAATTGCCGTCGATCGTGAACAGCTTCACATTGGGAAAGCGCGACTTGTACTTGGCTGCCACCTGGGGGTTGCGCGGCCGGTAATAATGGCGCGCGATGATCTCCTGCGCCTCGGGCGTGTAGAGATATTTGAGATAGGCCTCGGCGACCTTGCGGGTGCCCTTGCGATCGACCACCTTGTCGACCACCGCGACCGGCGGCTCGGCGAGGACCGAGATCGACGGGACGACGATGTCGAACTTGCCGCGGCCAAGCTCATTGACCGCCAGGAACGCCTCATTCTCCCACGCCAGCAGGACATCGCCCTGCCCGCGCTGAACGAAGGTGGTGGTCGCGCCGCGGGCGCCGCTGTCGAGCACCGGCACGTTGCGGAACAGGCGCGTCATATATTCGCGGGCCTTGGCCGGAGTGCCGTATTTCTGGCGCGCGTAGCCCCACGCCGCGAGGTAGTTCCAGCGCGCTCCGCCGCTGGTCTTGGGGTTGGGAGTGATGACCTTGATGCCGGGCCGGATGAGATCGTCCCAGTCGTTGATCTTCTTCGGATTGCCCTTGCGCACGAGGAACACGATGGTCGAATAATAAGGCGCGTTGTTGTTGGGCAGGCGTTTTTGCCAATTGGGCGCGATCAGCTTGGCGCGCTGGCCGATTTCGTCGATGTCATAAGCCAGCGCGAGGGTGACGACATCGGCCGGAAGCCCGTCGATTACCGAGCGCGCCTGCTTGCCTGAGCCGCCGTGGCTCTGGCGAATGGTCACTTGCTGCTTGGTCGAGGCCTGCCAGCGCTGCGCGAAATGGGCGTTGATGTCGCGGTACAGCTCGCGCGTCGGATCGTAGGAAACATTGAGCAACTGGACCGGCGCCGCGCTCGCAGCGATCGGAGCCGAAGCGGTGGCGACCAGCGCGACCGATAATATTAGCTTGCGCAACAAGGACATGTGCGAATCCCCCAAAATTTGCGCCAGCTTAACCCTAGTTCTTGACTAGACAATAGGGAATTTTCATCTTTCGTCGTTCGAAGCCCTCAATTCGTCCCGCAACGGGACTTCCCAGCTTGCCGCCTGCGACAGCGAAATCCCTTCGAGCAGCGCAGCGCTCTGGTCGCGCAGGATCGAGAAGGCACGGCGGATGGCGCAACTCGCCTCGTCGTGGCAATCGTCGCAGCGCGCGTAAAAATTGACGCTGGCGCACGGCACCAGCGCGATCGGCCCCTCCATCGCCCGGACCACTTCGCCAAACGAGATCGCCGACGGAGCGCGCGCCAGCGAATAGCCGCCTTTGGGGCCGCGGATGCTGCGGACCATCCCGGCTTTCTTCAGCTCAAGCATGATCAGCTCAAGATATTTGGGCGGGACCCGCTGGCTCGAGGCGATGTTGGCCAGCTGGACCGGCGCCGCCCCGCCTTGCTCGGCAAGGTAGAGCAACGAACGCAATGCATAACGGGTTTTCTGGGCGAGCATGGCGGCAAGCTTAGCCCAACCGCAGGGACAAACGAAACCGGGCGCGGCGGGCCCCAGGACGGCGCTATTTTTCGACGAACGAACGGACCAAGCCGCTGATCCGGCCAGCTTTGTCATTGAGCCAATGGGTTACGGCCCCTAGAGGCGGCGCGTGGCCGCGATTCATTTGCCTGCTCGGCTGCTCGTAATAGCGAGCCTGTCGATTTCCATCCTGGGTAGCGTTGGTTGTTCCGGCAATGCCGGATCGGCCGGCGACCAGAAGGCGCGCGGTCCGACCCCGGTCGGTTATGTCGCGGTCCAACCGACCTCGGTCCCGCTCCAGACCGAGCTTGGCGGGCGAACGGTCGCGGTCGAGACCTCGGAAGTGCGGCCCCAGGCCAACGGGCTGATCCGCCGCCGCTACTTCACCGAAGGCTCGTTCGTCCGCGCCGGCCAGCCATTGTTCCAGATCGACCCGAGCCAGTATCGCGCGGCGGTCAACCAGGCCGCGGCCAATGTCACCAGCGCCCGCGCCGCGGCCGACGCCGCCCAGGCCCGCGCCAACCGCTACAAGCCGCTGGCCGACATCGAGGCGGTATCGAAACAGGATTACACCGACGCTGCGGCCCAGGCGCGCCAGGCCCGCGCTGGTGTTGCCCAGACCGGCGCCGCGCTCGACACCGCGCAGATCAACCTCAAATACACCTCGATCCCGGCGCCGATCAGCGGCCGCATCGGGCGCTCGCTGTTCACCGTCGGGGCGTTGGTCACCGCCAACCAGGCCGAGCCGCTGGCGGTGATCCAGCGCTCGGACCCGATCCACGTCGACATCCAGCAATCGAGTGCCGACTTGCTGACCCTGCGCCGCGCGCTGGCCAGCGGCGGGATCGCGCCGGGCAGCACCCAGGTCCGGCTCAAGCTCGAGGACGGCAGCGACTACGGCTACACCGGCACCGTCCAATTTTCCGAAATGATCGTCGACCAGAGCACCGGCACGGTGACGCTGCGCGCGCGCTTCCCCAATCCCCAGGGCGTGCTGCTGCCCGGCGCCTTCGTCACCACCGTGTTCGACCAGGCGGTCGAGCCCAATGCCTTCCTCGTCCCGCAGCAGGCGCTACAGCGCGATTTCGACGGCTCGGCGTTCGTCTATCTGGTCGGCAAGGACAACAAGCCGGTCCGCCGCCGGGTGACCGCGCGCACCACGTCGGGCGCAAACTGGGTGGTCACCGCCGGCCTCGTCGCGGGCGACAAGCTCATCACCCAGGGTCTCGGCGTGCTCAAGGCCGATTCCGCCATTCGCGCGGTTCCGGCCAACACCCCGGAGCAGATCGCGCCAAAGCCCCCCGGCGGCCCAGGCGGCGGCAAGCCCGGCGGCGGCGCGGGCTGACCACGGGCGATGTCGCGGATCTTCATCGACCGGCCGATCCTGGCCTGGGTGCTGGCGATCATCGTCATGCTCGCCGGCGTCGGCGCGCTGCGCGCGCTGCCGATCGAGCAATATCCCGACATCGCGCCGGTCAACGTCAACGTCCGCGCCAATTACCCCGGCGCTTCGGCGGAGACGGTCGAGAACTCGGTCACCCAGATCCTCGAGCAGCAGCTCACCGGGCTCGACGGGCTACTCTATTTCACCGCGCAGTCGAGCAGCCGTGGCTCGGCCAACATCACCGCCACCTTCGCCAAGGGGACCGATCCCGACGTCGCCCAGGTGCAGGTCCAGAACAAGATCCAGACGGCCATTTCGCGCCTGCCGCAGGAGGTCCAGCAGCAGGGCGTCTCGGTCACC
>JBDSGH010000101.1:0-5216 GCA_039919095.1 Sphingomicrobium sp.
TGATCGAGCGCCAGAAGGCGGCCGACATGGCCGACGGCCTGAAGTCCGAAGTGGCGGTGATCGACGAGACCTTGAAGGGCTATGAGGCGGACATCGCAAAGCTCCAGGCCAAGCTGCGCGAAGCGCGGGCTCGCCAGAACGCGATCTCGGCCCGGTTCGAGAGTGCAGTGACCCGCGCCAAGACCCGCGAGATCATGAACGGCAGCCGCACCGAGGACGCGTTTTCGCGCTTCGAACTGCTCGAGCGCCGCGCCGCCTTCGCCGAAGGCCGCGCCGACGCGCTTGGCATGACCGGGCCCAAAAGCCTCGAGGAAGAGATTGCCGAACTGAAGGCGGGCGAGAAAGTCGACGCCGAACTGGAAGCCATGAAAGCCGCGCGCCTGACGCGGGTAAATTAGAAGGATAGGGGACAATGACCGGGAAGATTTATCCGTATTCGCTCGATCGCAAGGACGCGAAAATCGCGGGCGTGTGTTCGGCGCTGGGCGCCAAATGGGGGATTGACCCGACGTTCATTCGCATCGCCTGGGTCGCGGTTCCACTGCTGACGCCGGTTGACTTCACCACCGCGCTGATCGCTTACGCGATCGCCGGCGTCTATCTGGTGATCCAGAAGAAGCGCGGATCGGGCGGCAAGATCAGTGACCGCACACGCAGCGAGTTCGAGCGCATGGATGACGTCTCGAAGCGGCGCCCGAGCGTCCACGCGATGCTCAACGACCTCGACGAGACCGATCGGCGATTGATGGCGATTGACGATCATCTGGCAACCCCCAACCATGAGCTGGCGCGTGAAATTGACGCGCTGCGGGAGGACAAGTGATGGACCCTGTGACGATCGGACTGTTCGGCGCGAGTATCCTGGCCGCACTTGGCACGGCCAGCTGGGCCGGGCTCAAGGGCTGGCAGGGCTGGCTCGAGCTTAGACGGTTCGAGCTGACCCACGGCACCGCCGACCACAATCTGCCCCCGGCCACCGGCCGGATCGAGATCGCCGACCTGCGCGAGCGCGTCCGCAAGCTCGAAGCGATCGCCGCCGGGATCGATATCTAGGCCCGGATCGATTCAAGAAAGCCGCTCGCCTGCTCCCCAGCCGATGCGGCAGGCGGTCCGGAGCCACCATCTCCGGACCGCCGCGTTACATTATCCGATCATAATCCGAGCCGTGCGCTCAGCCGGATATCGCGACCCGCCAGCGGCGCATAGTCCTTGAGCAGGCTTGAGTGGCGCCGCGCCACAACATCGAACAGATTATTGCCGGCGAGCGACAACGTGAATTCGGGATTGTCGGCTGACGGGTGCCAATCGAGCGAAACGTTGACCAAGCTGTAGCCCGGCGTCGGCGTTTCATTGGCGGCAATACGATGCTGGGCCGCGGCGCGCTCGATCTCCAATCGGCCATCGAATGGCCCTCTTGCCCCGGTTAGCGCGGCCAGTATCCGGAACGGCGGGATCTGCGGCGCCGGACCGAACCGTTTGATTGTCGCCCGCACCGCGTCGGTGATCACCTCAGCGCCCCAGTCGACACCAAACGCGCGGCCAAACTTGGCGTCGGCTTGCAATTCAAGTCCCGAATAGGTCGCTTGGCCCTGGCGGTATTCGAACACCGGCAGGCCGTCCTCGACCCCGCCCGAGGCTGTCTGGAAGATGAAGTTTGAAAATCGGCTGTAGAACAGATTTGCGGTGACGTGCAGCGGGCCGCTGGTGTGGCGCAGGCTGGCTTCGGCCGACAGGCTGCGCTCCGGATCGAGGGCCGCATTGCCGCGCTCGAATGACTGGCTGGCAAGATGCGGCCCGTTAGCGAACAATTCGTCGATCGACGGCGCCCGGGCGCTGCTCGACAGCGACAGGCCGCTGCGCCATCCGCGGGAAAATTCGTAGCTCGCCCCAGCCGAGGCCGAGACCGTGGTAAACTTGCGCGCGGCCGGTCCCGTGCCGAGGAACGCGTCGGCGGTGGCGTTGAGGCGGCTCGATTCCAGCCGTGCGCCGGCCTCGAGCCGCAACCGTCCGCGAACCAACGTTTGCAACGTGAACAGGCCGACCTGCTTCTGGCGGCTGTCGGGAAGGAACTTCTCCTCGCCCCGGATCCGCGCATTGCGGTCGAGCAATTGGATGCCGCTGGTTCCGCCCCAGCCCGACCGTTCGGACTGGACCAGTTCGGCGCGAAGCTCGGCGCCTTTGCTGAAGAAGCTCGATCCGATTGCGCCGCTGGCTTCAATTTCGTCGTGCCGGTAGTTCGCTATTCCTCCGCGCAGACCGATGCGGCTGAACCGGCCGCCGAGCGGTATGTCGATGCGGATGTCGCCGCGGGTCTGGCGAGCATCGATGGTCGGCGTTTCGGCCGCAATGTCCGGGTCGAGCGAGAAGCGGATCGGAACGCCGTATTTCGAGCGATGGTGGCCGATCGAGATCCCGACATTCCAACCACCATTTACGTAGGCGACGCCGGCGGCGAGGTCGCTTGTCTTGGCAGCGGTGTTGGGCAGGTCGCCGGCGAGATCGGCGAGTGCGCGGATCGCCGGGTCGGGACTGGCCATGGCCTGGTGCCGCAGGCCATCGGACAGCAGGTGACCGCTGGTGCGAAGATCGTCGCTTTTCGAATAGCTGCCATCGGCATGAGCGACAAAATGCGCGCCGAGTGGAAGGTCGATCCCAAGGTTGGCCGAGCGCTCGTTGGCGGCGCTGCCATACGCCCCCAGTGCATCTACTCCGACGAGCCCGTCCGGCGCTTTGCGCGGAATGCGGCTGTCGATGACGTTGACCACGCCGCCGATTGCCGACGAGCCGAACAGCAAGGCGGACGGGCCGCGCAGGACCTCAATGCGCTCGGCCGTCAGCGGATTGATGGCGATGGCGTGGTCGGGACCGGAAGCCGACAGGTCGAGGCTGCCGATGCCGTCGGTCAGCACTCGAACCCGGTCACCGGACAGGCCGCGCAGGATCGGCGCCGAGGCCGTCGGGCCGAAGCTGGTGCTCGAAACGCCCGGTAGGGCGGCGAGGGTCTCGCCCAGGCTTGGCCGCACGTCGCGCGTCAGGTCGGCATGGTCGAGCACCGAGACCCCGCCAAGCACGTCGCCGGCGTTGCGCCGCGTTCCGGTCACCACGATCTCCGCGTCATGATCCTGATGGGCGTTCTCGGCCGTAGGCGGAGGGGTCGCAGCGGCTTCGGCCGAGTCGGCGATTTCCGCGACTGCCGGCTGGAACGGAATCAGAAGGGCGAAAGCCGCCAGTGGATAGAGGGACTGTGACATTGACCTGCTTGCGAGGGAGAGTGTTCGATCGTTTCCTAATTTGAATGTTATATTGTCACAAGTGAGACAACGACGAACGGCCCGAACTTTTCGCCGGGATGCATTTGTGTTGGCGAAATCCTGCCGGTAGGCCCGCCGCGATGGCCGCCGGACACTCCCACGCTCCTGACCACGGACATGCCACGGATTTCGGCCGTGCTTTCGCAATCGGGATCGCGCTCAACCTAGGCTTCGTCGTAATCGAAACCGGCTATGGCCTCGCCGCGGGATCGATGGCGCTAGTTGCCGATGCCGGGCACAATCTATCGGACGTGCTTGGCCTGATCGTCGCCTGGGCCGGCACGATGATGGCGCGAACCTCGCCGTCGCCGCGCTTCACCTACGGGCTCAAAAAAGCCTCGATCCTGGCGGCGCTGGTCAACGCCTTGTTCCTGCTGGTCGCGATCGGCGCGATCGTGGCCGAGGCGGTGCGCCGGCTGATCCACCCTGCGCCAACCGCGGGCGGCACGGTCATGGCGGTCGCGGCGGTCGGGATTGTGGTCAACGGCTTGACCGCCTTGCTGTTCGCGCGCGGTGGGTCGCGCGACATCAACATTCGCGGGGCGTTCCTTCACATGGCGGCCGATGCCGGGGTCTCGGCGGCGGTCGTCTTCGCCGGGTTCGTGATCCTGCGCACCGGCCAGTTATGGGTCGACCCGGCGATGAGCCTGGTGGTGGCGGTGGTGATCCTGTGGAGCAGCGTCGGGCTGCTCAAGGAATCGGTGTGGATGTCGCTGGCTGGTGTGCCGAGCGGGATCGAGGTCGACGAGGTCGAGGCCGCGCTGGATGCGCTCGACGGCGTGCTCGGGGTCCACCATCTCCATGTCTGGCCGCTGAGCACGACCGAAACCGCGCTGACCGCGCACCTCGTAGTGCCCGAGCGGAGTAGCGACGAGCTGCTGGCGCGCGCCCGAACGATGCTGCACGACCGCTTTCATATCCAGCACTGCACGCTCCAGCTCGAACTGAGCGATGCCCGCGACAGCCACTGCTGACCGTGCCCGTTACCTACCTCGAATGCTCGCTGACCGGTGAACGCTACGCAGCGGGCGAAGTCCGCGGCCTGTCGCGGGCGGGCAAGCCGCTGCTGGTTCGCTACGATTTGGACCAGGCGCGCAAGACGATGACACGCGACGGCCTCGCGGCGCGCGAGCCCGGAATGTGGAAATGGCACGATTTGCTGCCATTGCCCGATGGGGTTGAGCCGGTCAGCCTGGGCGAGCCTGAAACGCCGATCCTGCGCCTGACCGGAACGGCCCCCAACCTGCTCGTCAAGGACGAGGGGCGGTTGCCGACCGGATCGTTCAAGGCGCGCGGGCTGGCGATGGCGGTGACCATGGCCAGGCATTTCGGGATCGAGCGGATCGCGCTGCCGACCAATGGTAACGCCGGCGCCGCGCTCGCCGCTTATGGCGCGCGGGCGGGGATCGAGACGCTGGTGATATGTCCCGCCGAAACGCCCGAGATCAATATTCGCGAAACCGCGGCCTATGGCGCCAAGGTCTATGTCGCGGATGGCCAGATCGACGAATGCGGGCGGCTGGTGGCGGAAGGCGCGGCGGCCGGGTTGTGGTTCGACTGCTCGACCTTGAAGGAGCCCTATCGCCTCGAAGGCAAGAAAGTGATGGGCTTCGAACTGGCCGAGCAATTGGGCTGGAAATTGCCCGATGCGATCTTTTACCCGACCGGCGGGGGCACCGGCCTGATCGGGATGTGGAAGGCGTTCGACGAACTGGAAGCGGTCGGCCTGATCGGGCCCGAGCGCCCGCGGATGTTTGCAATCCAGGCTGCCGGCTGCGCGCCGATCGTCCGGGCGTTCGAGGCGGGTGGCGAGTTCGCCGAACGCTGGGACAATGCAGCGACGGTGGCGACTGGAATCCGCGTGCCCAAGGCGGTTGGCGATTTCCTGATCCTGCGCGCGGTGCG
>JBDSGH010000102.1:0-8053 GCA_039919095.1 Sphingomicrobium sp.
GACTTCATCATGCCCGGCCTGTCCGGCGCCGAAGTCGCCAGCCGGATCCTGTCCGAACAGCCCGACCTGCCGATCCTGTTCGTGTCCGGGTACAGCGAGACCGAAGCGGTCCGCCGGGTCGCGCCCGATGCGCCGTTGCTGACCAAGCCATTCCGCGCCGCGGCGCTCGACGAGGCGGTGCGCAAGGCGCTCACCCGCAAGCCGGCGAGCTTGGACTAAGGGCTAACCGGCCATCCGTTTTTGCCGGAGGCCGAGGACCATCTGGTTGGCGCGCTCGTAGGACAACGGGCGGCCGAACAGATAGCCCTGGATGATGTCGCAGCCGAGATCGCGCATGCGCTCGAAATCCTCGGCGGTCTCGACGCCCTCGGCGGTGACCGACATGCGGAAACTCTTGGCGAGCTGGACGATCGACTGGATGATCGCGACATTCTCCGGGCGAGTGCCGGCTTCGCGAACGAAGCTGCCGTCGATCTTGAGCTTGTGGAACACCGCCTTGTTCAAATAGCCGATCGAAGAATAGCCGGTCCCGAAATCGTCGAGCGCGATTCCGACGCCGAGCGCGCGCAGCCGCTTGAGCACGTCTAGCGTGGCGCCATTGTCGCCGAGGAACACGCCCTCGGTCACTTCGAGCTCGATTCGGTTGCCGGGTACCTTGTGACGGGCGAGCGCTTCGCTGACGGTGTTTGGCAGGCCAGCGAGAATAATCTGCTTGGGGCTGATGTTGAGTGCGAGCGTGATCGGTTCGGGCCAGGTCGCGACCGCGCGGCACGCTTCCTCGATCACCCATTCGCCGATCACCGGCATCAGGCCAGCTTCTTCCGCGACCGGGATGAAGACATTGGGCGGGACCAGCCCGCGCTGCGGGTGATTCCAGCGGATCAGCGCTTCGAATCCGATCAACTGCTGGTCCTTGGCCTTGACCAGCGGCTGGAAGGCCAGATGGAACTGCTTCGACGAAATCGCCTGGCGAAGGTCGTTCTCGAGCCGGACGCGGTCTTCCTGTTCGGACTGCAATTCGGACGAGAAATAGCGCGCGATGCCGCGGCCGGCGCCTTTGGCTTCGTACAAAGCGAGGTCGGCCTTGAGAATCAGATCGTCGACTGTCGCGCCGTCGATCGGGCCGAACGCACAGCCGATCGAGACGCCGATGCGAATCTCGGTCTGGTCGATCATGTAGGGCTCGCCGACCGAACTGATGATGCGATCGGCCATCAGCTCGACTTGGCGGCGGGCCTGGGCGTCGATCACAACGATCGCGAACTCGTCGCCGCCCATTCGGCCGACGTGGCCGTCGGCGCCGACTTCATCGACGAGCCGCTTGGCGACCGCGCGCAGCACGGCATCGCCCTTGGGGTGGCCGAAGGTGTCGTTGACCGGCTTGAACCCGTCGAGGTCGAGGAACAGGATGGCGCAGGGAACATTGCCAACGGTCGCGGCGCGCAGCGCCTCGCCGAGCAATTGGCGGACCCGGCCGCGGTTGGGCAGGCCCGACAGCACGTCGACATTGGCGAGATGGGTTAGCCGTTCCTGGGTCTGGCGAATTTCGGTAATATCCGAGCCGACCCCGCGGAACCCCTCGAAGCGTCCGGCGGTGTCGATGATCGGGTCGCCCGCAATCGAAATCCAGCGCTCGCCGCGCGCGGTCTTGAGTTCCATCTCGAGCGAATTGAACGGCTGTTTTTCGAGCAGTAGCCGGCCGAGCTCGGCATTGCCGCCGAGCAGCGAGGGCAGCGAATGGCCGAGCAACTGGCTCGCCGGGCGGCCCATCAGGGCGCTCATCCGCGAGGAAATGTACGAAACGCGGTTTTCCGAATCGACCTGCCACAGCCAGCCGACGCCACGCTGCTCATATTCCTGCAGGAGCAAGCTCGCGCTTTCGCTCTGCGAGCCGAAATCGGCGTTGGTCTTCAACTGGTGGAACGCCCAACGGGCGACCGCCAGGACGCCGAAAATCGCCACCCCGAGGGTGAACAGGATCGACAGCATGTGCGGGAACGGAATGGTATTGCGGCCAAGCAGCAGGACGACGCAGATGCCCCCGGTGAAGGCCGACATCCAGGCCGTGACGCAGGCCGGAACCACGACCAAGCCGAGCGCGCCGATGCCGAGACCGGCCATCAGCGAGGCGGCGATGACCTGGGTGCCGGGATCGAGCTTGGTGAACGCCCACATCGGCAGGCTGAGCCACAGGCCGGCGCGCACGGTCACGTCGCCGATCATCTGCCACTGCGGCACCTGGTGGCCCGAGCGCCCGACGTGCGTGACCGCCTGGGTCCGGGCGAGCTGCATCGCGGCGAGATTGACCAGCAGGACGGCGCCAACCCACGGCAGCAGCCAGGTGACGTCAACTTCGCCCCACAGAACAGCCGCCATCATCAGCGCACCAACGATATTGGCGGCGGCGAAGAATGGCGCGAGCTGAGCGCGCGAGATCAATTGGACGTCCTTCAACGGCGAGCTTTCACCCTCGCCGTTGCGACTGGTCAGACCAAGCGACTCTCCGCCCGGAAGACGGGCAGAGATCATCCTTTTGTAGCGATCTGGTGCTTCGTACATCCGCCTGCGGTTCCCGTCCGACGATTGAGGTAGCGCAAAGAGCGTTTAAGGGCGGTTAAGGGCGAAGGTCGGCGACCCGACTAAAATTGCCGCCTCAGGGCACTGAATTACTTGCCTAAGCCAGGCTCATCGAGCGCGCGAACGACCGTCGGATGGTAGAGCGGCCGCGCCTTGGCATAGCTGCGCACCGCGATCGGCCGACCCCAGCTCGAATCGGCGGCCAGCGCCTTGATCAGCGGCTTGACGAATTTGCCGCGGCCCTGGGCGGTCAGGAATTGCTCGAGCGACGGGACCGCCGGATCGTAGCGATTGGCGACTGCCAGATCGAGCCAGGCGAAGCGGACCTCCATGTTGCGGGCCTGGTTGAGGCCAAGCGCCTGGCTGAGCGCGTCGAGGCGAGCGGTCGGCAGCTTGCGAGGCAGCTGGTTGAGGAAGCGCAGACGCTCGTCGGTGGTCCAGCGCGCCCACGATGCGGTGTCGGGCGCGGCGCCACGGTTGAACGCCGCGACGCCCCGATCGGCCTCGGCAAACGCCTGAGGGTCGGGCCTGACCATGTTGGGCGGGATCCCCGGCTGATAGACCCAGCGGTCAAGCATCAATTTTTGTTCGAGCGCCTGGTCGCCCTTGACCAGATGCTGGCGCAGGTCGGCGAGGAACATCGCCGAAGTCACCGGCTGGAACATGTGACGCTCGAACCAGCCCTTGAGATAGGCGTCGAACCGCTCGCGCCCGACCACCGCTTCGATCGTGCGCAGGAAGGCTGCGCCTTTTTCATAGGCGATGTCGGTCAGGCCAACGTCCGGGTGGCGCCCGCCAAGGTCGAGGTGGAGGCGGGTGTCGGGTCCCTTGGAGCCGCCGTTTTCCGTGATCGCTTCGTTCAGCGCGTCGATCCCGAGCGCGACCTGCTGGGCGGCGACCTTGGGGCCGTAGAGCTCCTCGACCACGCGCCGCTCGGCGTAGGTCGTCATGCCCTCGTTGAGCCAGAAGTCGGGCCAGGTGGCGTTGGTCGCGAGATTGCCCGACCAGCTGTGCGAAAGCTCGTGCGCGACCAGGCTGACGAGGCTCTTGTCGCCGGCGATGAAGGTCGGGGTGAGGAAGGTCAAAGTCGGGTTTTCCATGCCGCCCAGCGGGAACGATGGCGGTAGCACGAGCAGGTCGTAGCGGCCCCAGCGATAGGGTCCGTAGAGCTTCTCGGCGGCTGAAATCATCTTTTCGGTGTCGGACAGCTCGGCCGCGGCGGCGTTGAGCATGCTTGGCTCGGTCCACACGCCGGAACGCGGCCCAAGCGGCTTTAAGGCGAGATCGCCGACCGCGATCGCGATCATGTACGGCGCGACGCTGTGGTCCATATGGAACTTGAACACGCTCTCGCCGCCCTGGGTGATCGGCTCCGCGCCGCGCGGCGCGCTCATTACCGCGGTCAGGCCGGCGGGGACGTGCACGGTCGCTTCCCAGCTCTGGCGAACGCCGGGCGAATCCTGGGTCGGAATCCAGCTGCGGGTTTCGATCGCCTCGCCCTGGCTGAACAGGAACGGCCGCTGCTTGCCGGCCGTCTGCGCGGGGGTCAGCCACTGGAGGGCGCCGGCGTCGGGCGCGCTCTTGTAGCGGATCGCGATCCGCTTGGTGTCCGGGCCAAGCGTGATCGCGAGCGGCGCGCCGAGCTTGCCGACCGCTGCGCCGACCTTCCACGCCAGCGGCTGCGAGCCGTCGGTGACGGACAGGATTTCGAGCCCGTTGTCGTCGAGGATGATCTGTTTGGCGCCGGGCTTGCGGTCGATGTCGAGAAATGCGGTGCCGGCGATCCGCCGGGCGTCGAAATCGACATCGAGATCGAGCGCCACATGATAAACCCGCGCTTCGAGCGGCTGAGCGAAGCTGTGGTCGTCTCTGGCGTCGGGCGTGGCAAGGATCGGCGCGATCTGCGCCGCGTCGGCGGCAACCGCGGGCGCAGCGGCGCGGTCGGCCACCTTGCACGAAGCCGTCAGCACAACAGCGGCCAGAGTCGCTGCTCGAACGCCAAATTTCATAATGAAGCTTTCCTCAGCCGGATTCGGCTATGCCAACGTAGATCGAGCGTTTCGGTGCCGCGAGAACCCGCCGGACCATCGGCTCGAAGACCGACAGCGGGGCGCTGTCATAGGCCGGATCGAACGCCGTCTGGTCGTAAAGCTCGCAAAACCGTGCGGTATCCTCGAAGTGTGGATGGCCGCGAAAGGCTTCACGCATGTCGCGGTCGAGGCCGATGTAATGGAAGAAATAATAGCCCTGGAAGATGCCGTGCTTCTCGGCGATCCAGCGCACCCGCTCATCGACGAACGGCTTGAGGATCGCGGCGCCGATGTCGGGGTGATTATACGAGCCGAGCGTGTCACCGATGTCGTGGAGCAACGCCATCACGACGTAATCTTCGTCTTCGCCGCCGCGCATGGCCCGGGTCGCGGTTTGCAGCGAATGGGTCAGCCGATCGACCGGAAACCCGCCGAAATCGCCTTCGAGCAGCTTGAGGTGGGCGAGGACGCGGTCAGCCAGGCCCTGCGTGAACGGGATGAAATGGTCGGCGATCTTGGCCCAGTCCTGCGCGGTGCCCTCTTCCATGTGGCGAAACGTGGCGCGATCGGCGTGATCGTTCATTCGGGCAGCTCCTTCGGGCAGGCCCTTTATCCAAGGTCGGAGCGGCTGGCCACCGCTTCCTAGGGCCGCAGGTATGGAGCGACATTGGCGGCGATGCGGCGGAACTCGGAATCGGTCAGCGGCATGCGGTGGAAGCCGGCCCAGCCGGCGAGCGGCGGCGGGTTGGGCGGCGACAGGTCGCTGCCGTAGAGGATCCGGTCGAGCCCGATGCGCCGCATCAGCGCGACGTCCTTGGCGAGATTGGCGGCCGTTTCCTTGTCGGCCGAGGTGGCGACGTCGAAATAGAGGTGGCGGGTGCGCGGGTCGTGGGCCTCGAACGCCGCGGCAAAGGCTTCCAGGGCAAGCAGCGACGAACGGCCGCCGCCGGCGAGGTGGGCGATTTGAAGCGGGACATCGGGCGCGGAGCTCAGCGCGTTCAGGAACAGGCGGGCGTGGACGTCGCCCGACTGATCGAACTCGGGGCTGGTCCAGAGATGCACCACGATCGCCATGTGGAGCCGGTTGGCGGCGGCGAACAGGCGGGCGATCGCGGCCATGTGGTCAGGCTTGCGCAAGTCGACGTCGGAATTGCCGAAATGGAGCTTGAGGCCCCGGAAATGGCCCGAGGCGGCGCAGCGCTCGAGCTCGGCGACCGCATAGGACCGCAGCGGATTGACGCTGCAGAAACCGACCAGCCGGTCCGGGTAGAGCGCGACCTGCTCGGCCACCCAGTCGTTTTCGGCGCGCACTGCGGCATATTCGTCGGCCGGCTTGATCGACCGGAAATCGCTTCCGAACCAATAGGCCACCGAGAGGACGACGGCGCGGCTGATGCCGGCTTCGTCGAGTTGCGCGATCAGCGCCGCGGCATCTGCCGGCTCGCGCTCGAACGGACCCGTCAGGGCCGGGATTTCGGACAGGATGCGCCAGCGGCGGTCGCTGCCCCGGGCGAGCGACAGCAGGACGTGGCCAGTGCGCCGCCCGGTGTCGATCCGCACATAATAACCGGCGATGGTGGCGTGGTCGGCGGCGGCGGTGAGCGCGACCGGGGCGATCCGGTAGGGCCTGGCGAACAACGTCGAGATGTGGTCGGCAACGGCGGCGCGGCCACGCACCCAGGTCGGTAGATCCTCGTTCGACAGGTTCAGCGCGACCGCATCTTCGGCATAAAGATCGGCCAGCGCCGCGGCGTCCCTTTCGGCCACCTGGCGGCGGGCAATCAGGCTGGAAAGCCCGGCTGGAAGCACGATTTCGGACAACGGCGCGGGATAATCTCCGCTAGCGGCAGCGGGGCTGACGAGGTGCTGGTGGTGATCGACCAGCGGCACCACGTGCATCTCCGCAAGCATTGCGGGCGACGCGGCGGTCGGCCGCGGCGGCGAGGCGCAGCTCGTCAGCGCGAGCGCAAAGGCGATTGCACCAACCTTCGTCATTATGGCATTCCCCCCAGGCGAGTTGGCGGGGGCTGGGCGGCCGGGCTCAAGCGAAGGTCGATGAAGCGGCTCGGCGGTTCGACCGGCGGCGCACTTCGGGGCCTCCAGCACCCGCTTCTCGCAATGCCGAAAATCCCGGCCTATATCAGCGACGATGGCGACAGACAGCGCGGCACTGGAACGGCGGCAGCGGCCGACGAGGCGGTTGAACCGGGCGAATGCGCCCCGGATCAAGTCGCCGGCCGCGCCGATCGCCGAAGGAATTGGGCTCGACCAGCCGTTCTTCGACGACAAGAACCGAGCCTTCTGGATCCTCCAGTCGGCCGGCTGGACCGGCTATTTCATCCTCCGCTCGCTGTCCGGCTTCGCCAACAACATGGGGTGGATGTTCGTCGTCCACACGCTGCTGCTGACCGCCACCGGTTACTCGCTGACGCTGCTGCTGGCGACGCTGTTCCGGCGGCTGATCGCGATGCGGGCGCTGCTCACGGTGGTGCTGTCGCTGGCCGCGGTGATGCTTGCCTCGACCGCGTTCTCGGCGATCGAGACCTGGAGTTACGCGACCTTTTTGAAGCCCGACGCGCGGCCGGTCGGCTTCGAATATCTGGGCGCGATCCTGCTCAACTTCTCGCTGCTCGCGGCGTGGGCGGCGCTCTATTACGGGATTAATTACTTCCTGCTGCTCGAGGAGCAGATCGACCAACGCGAGCGGCTCGAGAGCCAGGCCTCGACCGCCCAGCTGGCGATGCTGCGCTACCAGCTCAACCCGCATTTCCTGTTCAACACGTTGAACTCGATCTCCACCCTGGTGCTGCTCAAGCAGACCGAGCGGGCCAATGCGATGCTGGCGCGGCTGTCGTCGTTCCTGCGCTACACCTTGGTCAACGAGCCGACCGCCAAGGTCACGCTGGCGCAGGAGGTGGAGACCCTCAAGCTCTACCTCGAGATTGAAAAGATGCGTTTCGAGGACCGGCTTCGGCCCCATTTCAAGATCGAGTCCGAGACCATCGGCGCGCGCCTGCCGTCGCTATTGCTCCAGCCGCTGATCGAAAATGCGATCAAATATGCGGTCACCGCAAGCGAAAGCGGGGCCGACATATGGATCACCGCCCACCGCGAAGGCGAGGCGGTGCGGATCGAGGTGGCCGACAATGGCGATGGCGAGAATGCCGCTTTGACCGCCAGTCCGTCGACCGGAGTCGGCCTGGCGAACATTCGCGACCGTTTGACGCAAGCCTATGGTCCTGCGCACGGTATCACGACCAAGAAGAACGAACGCGGGGGCTTTAGCGTTATCATAGAAATTCCATTTGAGAGCGGAGACCAGGATTCATGAGCATCCGGACCATTTTGGTCGATGACGAGCCCCTTGCGACCCAGGGCCTGCAATTGCGGCTGCAGGCGCACGACGACATCGAGGTCGTCGCGACGGCCGCCAACGGCCGCGAGGC
>JBDSGH010000103.1:0-7143 GCA_039919095.1 Sphingomicrobium sp.
TCCTGGCAAAGCTTGAGGACCGAGCCGAGATATTCGTCGGGGACGTAGATTGTCGCCTCGATCCACGGCTCCTCGATGGTCTCGATGCGGTTGGGGTCGGGCATGTCGGCCGGGTTGTGGAGATCGATCACCTGCGCCGCCTCGGTCTTCGAATGCGAGAGGTGAATCTTGTAGACCACGCTCGGCGCGGTGGTGATGAGGTCGAGGTCGTACTCGCGGGTCAGCCGCTCCTGGATGATCTCGAGGTGGAGGAGGCCGAGGAAGCCGCAGCGGAAGCCGAAGCCCAAGGCGGCGCTGGTCTCCATCTCGAAGCTGAACGAGGCGTCGTTGAGGCGCAGCTTGTAGAGCGAATCGCGGAGCTTCTCGAAGTCGGCGGCGTCGGTCGGGAAGAGGCCGCAGAACACCACCGGCTGGACCAGCTTGAAGCCCGGCAGCGCGTCGGCGGTCGGGCGCCGGGCGTCGGTGATGGTGTCGCCGACGCGGGTCTCGGCGACTTCCTTGATCTGGGCGGTGATGAAGCCGATCTCGCCGGTGGTGAGCTCGGTCAGTTGCTCGATCTTGGGGCGGAAGCAGCCGACCCGGTCGACCAGATGGGTGGTGCCGGCGGCCATGAACTTGACCGCCATGCCCTTGGCGATGGTGCCGTCGATGACCCGGACGAGGATGACTACGCCGAGGTAGGGGTCGTACCATGAGTCGACCAGCATCGCCTTCAATGGCGCGGCGGGGTCGCCCTTGGGCGGCGGGATGACGTCGACGATCGCCTGGAGCACGGCGTCGATCCCGAGGCCGGTCTTGGCCGAGGCGAGGACGGCGTGGCTGGCGTCGAGGCCGATGATGTCCTCGATTTCCTGCTTGACCCGCTCGGGGTCAGCGGCGGGCAGGTCGACCTTGTTGATCACCGGCACGATCTCATGGTCGTGCTCGATCGACTGGTAGACGTTGGCGAGGGTCTGCGCCTCCACCCCCTGCGCTGCATCCACAACCAGCAACGCGCCTTCGCACGCGGCCAGGCTGCGCGACACTTCGTAGGCGAAATCGACGTGGCCCGGGGTGTCCATCAGGTTGAGCTCGTAATGCTCGCCGTCGGCCGCCTGCCACTCGAGCCGGACCGACTGGGCCTTGATCGTGATGCCGCGCTCGCGCTCGATATCCATATTGTCGAGCACCTGGGCGTTGCCCGTCATCTCGCGCGTGGTCAGCCCGCCGGTGGCCTGGATCAGGCGGTCGGCGAGGGTCGACTTGCCATGGTCGATATGGGCGATGATCGAGAAATTGCGGATGCGGGCGAGCTTGGTCATTGAGGCCTTGGTCTTTTCACGGGCGCGCTAGCAGAGGGTTGAAGCGAGCGCGAGCTTCGCGGATAGTCGGGCCGCTTGATCCGTGGGGGGCTGCAATGAAACCTATGATTTTGCTGGGCACCGCATCGCTCGCGGCGCTGGCCGTGGCGGCCTATGCCGCGCCGCCGGCTAAGGCACCGCCGCCGATCGCGACCTACTGGATGGATGCCGCGACCCAGAGCGGGCTCGGCGCCGGGATGACCGCCGGGGCGCGGCCGAGCATGTCGCAGATCATGGGCATGATGTCGGGCCAGTCGCAGGTCGCCCACACGCTCGAATTGCGGCTGGCGTCGCGGACCAGGCCGGTTGGCGCGCCGACCGCCGACCATTTGCCGCCGACCGGGCTGGCGATGGGCCCGGCGCTGCCACTGGTCACGCCGGCGGTGGCGGCGCCGCGCAAGTCGAACCCGGGCATGCCGCCCAACATGGAACGGCCCAAGGGACGGATGCTGATCTATTGGGGCTGCGGCGAGCATGTCGGGCCCAACCAGCCGACCGTGATCGATTTCTCCAAGCTCGCCGCCGGCCAGGTCCCGCCAGGCATGGCGGCGATGGCCAATGGCGCGCGGGCGGCGGTTCGCCCCGGCCCGGGCAGCGCGCCGGGCTATGGCGAATGGCCCAACGCCAGGGATTCGCGCGCCGTGCCGGCGGCCGGCTCGCTCGCCGGCGGGCACCGGGTCGAAGGCAATTATTCGCCGCCGATCGCCTTCACGCTCGGCGCCGGGCAGGACTTCATGCCGGCGCTCGGCCTGGCCGAAGCCGGCGCGCTGCCGTCGGGCGCCAGCCGGCTGGTGTGGCGCCCGGCGCCGAGCGCGACCGGCTATGCGCTGGCGATGTTCGGCGCATCGGGCAGCGGCGATGTGCTGGTGTGGACCTCGGGCAAGGCCGCGGCGGCCTTCACCATGCTCGATTACCTCGCCCCGGCCGAGGTCCGGCGGCTGATCGGTACCGGCGCGGTGCTGCCCCCGACCACCACGCAATGCCTGCTCCCGGCCGAAGTCGCCGCAGCCTCGCCGGCCGGGATGGTGACGATGATCGGCTATGGCCCCGAAGCTTTTTTCTCGGACAATCCCAGGGCGCCCAAATGGACCGCCAAGGTGCGCTTCAAGACCGGCGCGTCGCTGATGCGCGGAATGGGCGCGATGGGCGGCGCGGCGGCGGGTCCGGGCGAGCCGGGCCAGCCGCCGAAGAAGCGCAAGAAATTCGGCCTCGGCGATATCCTCAACGGGGCGATCCCGGTTCCCTGAGGCTTGCTTCGCGCGTTTCCGCAGTTGGTCGAATAATGGGACGCACGGTTTGAGCGCCGTTGCGCGCCGCGCGCGCATGGCTAAGGTCCGGGCCAGATTCGAGAATCTCCCGGAGTTCCAAGCTCATGCCCGTCACCTTCTCGCCAAAATGCAGGCGCCGCTTCACCCTGCTGCTGGTCAGCGCGTCCGCGCTCGCCGCCAGCTCGGCTTATGGTCGGGCCAGGCATGCGCCGCCGCCGCCCGTGGTCCCGGCGCCGGTGGTTGCACCGCCGGTGGTCGAAGCTCCGCTGACCTTCATCGCGCCGGTCGCAACGCTGGTCCGCCAGGTCGACATCCCGCACCAGACCTTCCGCCTTGCCAACGGCCTGACGGTGGTCGTCCACGAAGACCATAAGGCGCCGGTGGTCGCGGTCAGCACTTGGTACAATGTCGGGTCCAAGGACGAGCCCAAGGGCAAGACCGGTTTCGCCCACCTGTTCGAGCATCTGATGTTCAACGGGTCGGACAACATGCCCGACGATTATTTCAAATATCTGCAGCAGATCGCGGCGACCGATTACAACGGCACCACCTGGTTCGACCGGACCAATTATTTCGAGACCGTGCCCAAGGCCGGGCTCGAGCGCGCCTTGTTCATGGAATCCGATCGCATGGGCTATCTGCTCGGAGCGATCGACCAGGCCAAGCTCGATAACCAGCGCGGCGTGGTCCAGAACGAAAAACGCCAGGGCGACAACCAGCCCGGCGGCCTGGTCGACGAGGAAGTCTACAAGGCGCTGTTCCCCGAAGGCCACCCGTATCACCACGAAACGATCGGCTCGATGGCCGATCTGGACGCCGCCAGCCTGGCCGACGTCAAACGCTGGTTCATCAACAAATACGGCCCCAACAATGCGGTGCTGGTGCTGGCCGGCGATATCACCCTGGCCGAGGCCCAGCCGCTGGTCGAACGCTATTTCGGAGCGATCCGCGTCGGTCCGACCAACGTCCCGGCGGCGGCGATCGTGCCAACCCTGGCGGCGCCCAAATATATGATCATGAAAGACCGCGTGGCGGCGGTCCAGATCCAGCGCGACTGGGCGGTCCCGGGGCTGCTCGACGGGCAGCTCGCGGCGCTCGACCTTGGCGCTTCGATCCTCGGCGGACTGGCCAGCTCGCGGCTCGACAATGCCCTGGTGCGCGACGAGAAAGTGGCGGTTGGAGTAACCGCCGGGCTGCAGCCTTACCAGCGCGTCGGGGTGTTCGAGGTGACCGCGACGGTCAAGCCCGGGGTTGACCCGGCCTATGTTGAGAAACGGCTCGACGCGATTATCGCCAAGCTGATCGCCGAGGGCCCGACCGAGGACGAAGTGCGGCGCGCCGCGACCCGCGAAGTGGCCGGTCGGATCCGCGCGCTCGAGCAGGTCGGCGGGTTTGGCGGCAAGGCCGTCGCGCTCGCCGAAGGGCAGGTGTTCGCCGGCGATTCCGATTTCTACAAACGCTCGCTGATTCAATACGCCCGGGTGACCCCGGCCAATATCCGCTCGGCGATGCAGCAATGGCTGACGCTACCCGCGTTCACCGTCCGGCTCGAGCCGGGCGAGCGGCCGCAATATGTCGAGGCCAAGACGGTTGCGGCGGTGACGAGCAAGGATATCGTCACGCCGCGCGTCAAGCGGACGATCCCGCCGATCGGCAGCCCGGTTCCGCTCGACTTCCCGACGGTCACCCACGTCCAGCTGTCGAACGGAGTCAAGCTTGCCTACGCCCAGCGCACCGCGGTTCCGGTGACCCAGCTGGCGCTGTCGTTCAACGCCGGTTACGCGGCCGACGGGCCGGCCACGCGCGGCTTGCAGAACATGACCCTGAGCCTGCTCGACGAGGGCGCCGGCGGGCTGACCTCGCAACAGATCGCCGAGGAGCAGGAGCGGCTCGGCGCAGTGATCGGATCGGCCGGCGGAGCCGACCGCAGCACGGTCGGGCTGTCGGCGCTGAGCGCCAACCTCGCGCCGTCGCTCGACCTGATGGCCAAGATCGTCCAGCAGCCGTCATTCAACCCGCCCGAAATCGAGCGCGTCCGGACCCAGATCCTGACCGGCATCGCCCAGTCGCAGAAGGACCCCAATGCGATCGGCGCGCGGATCCTGCCGGTGCTGCTGTACAGCGAGGGTCACCCCTACGCGACCACCGCGATCGGCAATGAAGGCGCGGTCAAGAGCTTCACCCGCGACGATATCATCGGTTTCCAGCAGCGCTGGCTGCGGCCCGACAATATGGAGATCTTTGTCGTCTCCAACCTGCCGCTCGACCAGGTCAAGCCGCTGCTCGAGCAGCGCTTCGGGGCGTGGACCGCACCGGCGGTGGCGAGAGGCGTCAAGCGCTTCATCGCGGTGCCGGCGCGGCCGACTGCGCCGCGCATCGTGCTAGTCGACCGGCCCGGTTCGCCGCAATCGATCATCCTCGGCGGCCAGGTGACTCCGATCGACCCGCGCAGCGAGATCGTCGCCGTGTCCGGGGCCAACGACATCCTTGGCGGCAATTTCCTGTCGCGGATCAACATGGACCTGCGCGAAACCAAGGGCTGGTCGTATGGCGTGCGCGGCAGCGCCCAGCTGACCGAGGCGGTGGTTCCGTACATCCTGAGCGCGCCGGTCCAGGCCGACCGCACCGGCGAATCGATCCAGGCGCTGTCGCAGGACATTCGCGCGTTCCTCGGGCCCAAGGGCGTCACCAGCGAAGAGCGCGACCGGACCATCACCAATCTGGTCGGACAGCTGCCGGGCGAATTCGAGACCTCGGGCGCGGTGCTCGGCGCGATGCAGAACAATGCGCTTTATGGCCGGCCGGACGATTATTACGAGCTGCTCGGCAACAAGTATCGCGCCCAGACGATCGAGACCCTCAACGCCGCGCTGCGCGGTGCGATCGACCCCAACGGGTTCGTCTGGGTGGTGGTCGGCGACGCCGCCAAAATCCGCCCGCAGCTCGACAAGCTGCACATTCCGGTGACGGTGATGGAGCCGCGGTGACGCGTGCGGCCGGCTAGCTTCGGCTATTCGGCGAGGCGGGTGACGTGACCCATCTTGCGGCCCGGGCGCGGGGCGCCCTTGCCGTAGAGGTGGAGTCGCGCGTCCGGATCGGCCAGCAGGTGCGGCCAGGCGAGCATTTGGTCGCCGATCAGATTGTCCATCGTCACCGAGCGCGCCAGCCGCCGGGTCGAGCCGAGCGGAAGGCCGCAGATGGCGCGAACATGCTGTTCGAACTGCGACGTCACCGCGCCGTCGCTGGTCCAGTGGCCGCTGTTGTGGACGCGCGGCGCGATCTCGTTGACGATCGGGCCGGGGGCGCCGCGGGCAGGGTCGAGCGCGAAGAATTCCACGGTCAGCACGCCGACATGGTCGAGCGCCTGGGCGAGGCCGCTGGCGACCGCCACCGCTTGCTCGGCGAGGCCGCCGACCGGATCGCCGGCGGGGACCGTCGAGCGGCACAGGATGCCGCCGACATGGTGGTTGAGCGGCAGGTCCCAGGCGACCGTCTCGCCCGAGGCCGAGCGGGCCAGGATGACCGAGAATTCGGCGGCAAAATCGACCGCCGCTTCGGCCACCGCCGGCTCGCGCCCGATCGACGCCCAGGCGGCAATCGCCGATCCGGGCTCGCGCGCCCACGCCTGGCCCTTGCCGTCATAGCCCAGCCGGCGGCTCTTGAAGACCAAGGGCAGGCCGAGCGTCGCCTCGGCCGCGGCGGCATCGGCATCGCTGTCGATCGCCAGCCAGCGCGCGACGGTGCCGCCATGGGCCTCGATGAAGCGCTTTTCGGCGGCGCGGTCCTGGGCGATGGCGAGCGAGGCGGTGCCCGGCCGGATCTTGTCGCCAAGCTCGGCGAGGGCAGAGGCGGGCAAATTCTCGAACTCGTAGGTGGCGACGTCGACTGCGGCGGCGAATTCGCGCAAGGCGGCGACGTCGTCATAATCGGCGCGGGTCGAGCGCGCCGCGACCCGCGCCGCGGGCGGGTCGGCATCGGGCGCGAACACGTGGCAATCATAGCCGAGCTCGGCCGCGGCGGTCGCCAGCATCCGCCCGAGCTGGCCGCCGCCGATAATGCCGATGGTCGATCCCGGACCGATGATCTGGGCAGCGGCGATCATTCGGGGGTAAGTGCGACCGAGGCGGTCTGGGCCGCGCGGTAGGAGTCGAGCCGGGCCGCCAGCGCGTCGTCGCCAAGGGCGAGGATGGCGGCCGCGAGCAGGCCGGCGTTGATCGCCCCGGCCTTGCCGATGGCGAGCGTTCCGACCGGCACCCCGGCCGGCATCTGGACGATCGACAGCAGGCTATCGATGCCCTTCAAGGCGGCGGTCTCGACCGGCACGCCGAGCACCGGCAGGCGGGTCATTGCCGCCGCCATCCCGGGCAGATGGGCGGCGCCGCCGGCCCCGGCGATGATCAGCCTGAGCCCGCGGCCCTGGGCGCTTGCGGCATAATCATTGAGCCGCTTGGGCGTGCGGTGGGCCGACACCACCTTGACCTCGTGCGCTATGCCGAGGCTGTCGAGGGCTTCGGCCGCGTGGCGCATGGTCTCCC
>JBDSGH010000104.1:0-5618 GCA_039919095.1 Sphingomicrobium sp.
GTGTCGGCGACGATGAACTTGCGCTTGGCGCTGGAGAAGAAGCGGTAGGCGACATCGATCGTGATGCCCTGCTCGCGCTCAGCCGCGAGCCCGTCGACCAATAATGCGAAGTCGATCTTGTGGCCCTGCGTGCCGACCTTCTTGCTATCGGCTTCGAGGCTTTCGAGCTGATCGTCGAAGATCTGCCGGCTGTCGTAGAGCAACCGCCCGATCAGGGTCGACTTGCCGTCGTCGACGCTGCCGCAGGTGATGAAGCGCAGCATCTCCTTGGCTTCGTGGCCGGCGAGCCAGGCACCGACGTCGTCGCGGATCAGGTCGCGGTCAATGTCGAGCGGGCGAGCCATCAGAAATAGCCCTCCTGCTTCTTCTTCTCCATGCTGGCGCTGCCGGCGTCGCGGTCGATTGCGCGCCCCTGGCGCTCCGACGTAGTGGTCAGCAACATTTCGGCGACAATCTGCTCGATCGTCGCGGCGCTGCTCTCGACCGCTCCGCTCAACGGATAGCAACCGAGCGTGCGGAACCGCACCGAGCGCATTGTCGGCGTTTCGTCACCGAGCGGGAAACGCTCGTCATCGACCATGATGGTGAGGCCGTCGCGCTCGACCGTCGGCCGCTCCGCCGCATAATAAAGCGGGACGATCTCGATCCCCTCGCGCATGATATATTGCCAGACGTCAAGCTCAGTCCAATTGGACAAGGGGAACACTCGAATGCTCTCGCCCTTGTTCTTTCGCACATTATAAAGTGACCACAGCTCGGGTCGCTGGCGCTTGGGGTCCCAGCGATGATTGGTGGTGCGGAAGCTGAACACACGCTCCTTGGCCCGGCTCTTCTCCTCGTCGCGGCGGGCGCCACCGAAGGCCGCGTCGAAACCGTGCTGGTCGAGCGCTTGCTTGAGACCCTCGGTCTTCCACAGGTCGGTGTGCAGGGGGCCGTGGTCGAACGGGTTGATGCCCTGCCGCTCGGCTTCCGGGTTGCGATAGACGATCAGGCGGATGCCGGGTTCGGCTCCGACCTTGTCGCGCAGCGCGTACATGTCCTTGAACTTCCAGGTCGTGTCGACGTGCAGCAGCGGGAACGGCAGCGCGCTCGGGAAAAAGGCCTTCTTCGCAAGGTGCAGCATGACCGCCGAATCCTTGCCGATCGAATAGAGCATGACCGGCCGCTCCGCCTCGGCCACGGTCTCGCGCAGGATGTGGATGCTCTCGGCCTCGAGCCGGTCGAGATGCGTCAGTGAACGCACGTTACTCTATCCCCCAAGCGCGGGCCGGAACCAGTGGCGTCGAGGCCCGGCCGGCCGCGGCGTCAAATGGTGCCGGCTAGGCGTTCTCTTGCGCCTTGGCTTTCGACTTTCGGTCCGGCTTCGCAGCGGACTTGCCCTCGATCGCATCGACCAGCGGCTGCAGGCCGTCGCCGTATTTCTTCCAGCGTTTGACCGCCGTGTTGTAAATCGGCTTGCGCACCTGGGCGACGCTGGCGGTTTTCACCGGGCGATCCGAATTGTGGAAATCGAGGCACTTCTTGTTCCACGCCAGGCCGAGGAAATCGATCAAAGCGCGCGCTTCCTTTTCGGTGTCGGCGACGACGTTCTCATACTCGACGGTGTGGAGCACGCCGGCCGGCAGAACGTCGCGCCAATGCTGCATCAGCTCGCGATACTTGCCGTAGTAGCGCCCGAGCTCGCCGAGGTCGTAACTGTGCGGCATGTCGTCCTTGAACAGCTTGGTAAAGCCCGACAGGCAGGTGTCGACCGGGTCGCGCAAGGTGTTGATGATCTTCGCCTTGGGGAACAGCAGATGGATGAACCCGGCGAAGAAATAATTGGTCAGCAGCTTGTCGGTGATGCGCTTGGCATCGCCGGCGCCATTCGAGATCGCGGTGACATAGCCCTTGGCGACGATGTCGAGCTGCGCCGGAGTGACCTTGCCCATCAAATCTGGATATTTGGGCAGGGTAGGGAAGCGGTCGCGCAATAGGCCGATCGCCCGGCTGAGATATTTGACCTCGCCGGCGCCGTAGATGTCCGGGTGGCTCGAAATGATCTGCTCGACCAGCGTCGATCCGGACCGTGGCATGCCGATGATGAACACCGGCCGCTCATCGTCGCTGCCGGCGTAGGTGCGGTTGGTGAACACTTCCTTGGGAAAAGCGGCGCGGATGCCGTCGAAAAAGCCGAAGATATCCTGCTCGTTATAATCGAGCTGGGTACGCTTCATCTGACCGCCGATAATGTAATGCTCGAGCGCGCGCTGATGCTCGCCGCGGTCGTCGAGCGCCTTGGCGTAGGCAAAGTGCAGCGGCAGCAGCTGGTCCGCCTTGGCGTTCTTCGCCGCGCCGAAGATCGCCTCCATGCGGTTGAACAGCTCATCGTCCTTGGAGAAATCAACCAGGTCGTTGAGGTTGGCATAGGCGCCGAACATTGAGCCGTTGAGCTTGAGCGCCTTGAGGATCGTCTCGCGCGCTTCGTCGAGCCGCCCGACCGATTTCAGCGCCACGCCGTAGAAGTTGAGCGCCTCTGGGTTGTTCGGAGTGGCCTTGAGCGCCCGCTCGAGCACCTCGATCGCCTCGTCGTAGCGGTCGGTTTCGTGGAGGATCTGGCCGAGCAGGGTCAGCGTTTCGGGGCTGTCGGGCTTGGTCTGGAGCGCCAGGCGGACGGCTTGCTCGGCATTGTGGTGATTGTTGCGCTTGGTCTGGATGCGCGCGGTCAGCAACAGCGTCTGCGGGTTCTTGGGTGCGAACTTGAGCGCGTCGCCGAGAATCCGCAGCGCCTCGGTCTCTTTCTTCTGGTTGAAATAGAGACCGGCGAGGTTGTTGTGCGCTTCTTCATAGCGGGGCGACTGGGCAATTGCCTTGCGCAGCGCATGTTCGGCCTCGTCTCCCTGGCCGCGCTGCTGGAGCAGGGTGCCAAGGTTGTTGTAGGCCTCGGGATAACGCTCGCGATGGGTCAGCGCTTCCTGGTAGGCGTGCAGCGCGCCGTCGATGTCGCCGGTGAGGCGCAACGCGTTGCCGAGGTTGTTGTGGGCTTCGGCCATCTGCGGCCGGACCGCCAGAGCACGCCGGTAAAGCTCGGCGGCCACTTTAAACTTCCGTCGCTCATATTCAACGATGCCGAGGTTGTTGAGCGCTTGGGAATTGTTGGGGTCGAGTTCGATCGAGCGCTCAAGGGCCAGCGCCGCGCGGTCGAGTTCGCCGCTCTGGCGCAGGATCTCGCCCAGATTGGCGTGGATGCTCGCGGCCTGCGGGGCGAGCTTGGTGGCGCGCTCAAGGGTTTCGATCGCCTCTGCGCGCTGGCCCAGCGCGTTAAGGCTGACGCCGAGGATGTTCTGCGCGTCGGCGTTGGATGGGCGTGCCTCGGTCAGTTGGCGGCAGACCTTCTCGGCTTGGGCGAACTTGCCCTGCCGAAACAGCTTGCCAGCCATTTCGATCGCTTTAGCCGGAGTGACATTGACCCGCCCGGTCTGGGCGATGGCGATCGCTTCGTCGACCGATTCGACCGGTGGCGTCTTGGCTTGCGCCGGCGGCCTTTTGGATGCGGTGCGGCTGATCGGCCGGGTCGCCGTGGGGTTCTTGGTGGTGCTCATGATTCGTCTTTAGTCGGAAGAGTGCCGTTACATAAAGAAAGAAGAGGGAATTTCTTCCCTCTTCTCCCTTTTTTGACCTTGCCAGGCGGTCGATCGGCCGCCCTTGCGCGGGTGGTTATCCGCGCTCCCCGCTGGGCTCCGGCGGCGGCGGCGGCGGCGGCGGAGGCGGCGGGGCCTCTTCCACTACCGGCGGCGGCGGGGGCGGCGGTGCAACGACCGGCTCCGGCGGCGGCGGCGGCGGAGCCGTCCGCCCACCGAACGGCAGGACGATCTTGAAGTTGCCCGAGTGGCTGGTGACGTCGCCGTTGAACAGACCCTGGTAGCTCACCCGGACATCGACCGGTCCGGCCTTGCCGCCGAGGCTGAGGCCAGCCAGCAGTGCACCGCGCTTGCCACCTTCGGAGATGATGTCGAAGGCGCAGTCGTTGTCACCCAGGAAGGCCGCGTCGAAGTTCGAGCGCTTGGAACCGAACTGGTAGCGGTAACCAAGGTCGACCTCAGGCACCACGCCGCCGATGTCTGCCGCCCACTTGACGCCACCGGTCAGGGTCGTGCGCTTCTCGGTCGCGCCATAGACCGTCAACTCGGGACCAACCAGTCCGCCCTCGGTGAAGCCGTGGAGCTTGGTGTTGGTGTAATCGAGGTTGAGGTACGGCGTGACCACCGAGGTCGCACCCATCGCGATCCGGTAACCACCGTGCAGGCCGAGCGTCCACAGCTTGACGTCGGGGTCGCCCTGGAGCTGACCATTCACCGTCCCGCCGAACGGCCGGAAGTCGATGTTGCGCTTACTGTCGCCGTCGAACCAGCTGTAGGTGCCGAGCGCCTTCACATAGAACGCACCCGGATCGAACACGCCGTAGAGCCCGACCTGGTAGCCGTCGGCCTTAACCCGGTTGTTCGACTGGTTGAAGTCGAGGCGATTGGTGACCTTGCCGATGCTGGCACCGACGATCGCCGCGTTACCAACGCTCATGTCGACACCCATCACCGCGGTCCAGCGGTCGGCATCGTTATGGCCGGCCTCGACGTCTCCGTCGCTCTTGCGAGTCTGGAAGTCGATCTGCGCCCAGACGTGGGTCGGCGAGGTGCGGCATTCGAGCACCGAGCCGGCCAGCGCCGGGATTTCGCAGTCCGTCGCCTTGGCGAGGATGTCGTTGTAGTGGACGCCCAGCGAGTTGAACGACTGGAGGTAGCTGGCGTAGGCCGCGCCCGCCAATTGGTCGAGCGCCTCGGCGTAATCGGCCGCATTGAACGTGAACAGGTCGGCGAGCACGTCGGCCATCCCGCCGGTCAGGGTCGGGTCGAAGATGCACTCGAGACCTTCCGAGGTCGACTGCTGGTTGCGAGTCAGGCCCGGGATTGCATCGAACGGAGTGCGCTCGATGCCCAGATCGACGTTGTTGTTGGCGTCGTAGATGCAGGTCACCGTGAGGAACGCCGAGTCGCCGTAGGTGCCGTCGAGCCCGCAGGTGTCGAAGGTGCCGGTCAGCGCGTTGGAGTCGATCACGTTGTCGTAGAAGTAATCGTCCGCGAACAGGCCGTTGCCGGTCGAAGGACGAACCAGCAGATTGCCGTCGGTGATGTCCGCGGTGTCGGTGAAGATCTGCGGGTAGGTGCCGACCGGCTGCGTGCCGCCGGTGTTCGACGTCGGCAGTTCGTAGATCAGCGTCGCGCCGGCCTCGAGGTTGAGGCTCTCGACGAACGCGTAGGACGGACCGTCGTACGAATTGGCGAAGGCCGCCTCGTCGGCGCGGTTGCGCAGGAACAGGGCACCGTCGGCAGTGATGTTGAGCGGGCCCTGGCCGAACAGACCGGTGTCGAGATCGGCTGCGGTCACTCCGCCAACCGGCAGGAACTCGGGGTTGATGATCCCGTCGAAAGCGGTCTCGCCGTTGTCGACGTTGATTACATCATCCGAATTGATGTCGATGTTGCCGTAGATGTTGCCGCCGCCGAGCAGGTTGATGACTGCCGGGTTGGGCGCCAGCGCGACGTCGATCGCCATCCCGCGAGTCCAGCTCGCACCGCCATCGC
>JBDSGH010000105.1:0-7413 GCA_039919095.1 Sphingomicrobium sp.
AGGTTTCATCGGGGGTCTTGAGCGCTTCGGTGAAGCCCGCCGCGAACCATTCGCGGGCGTGCTGCAGATCGCCCTTGGTGACCCAGAAATGGCGCTTTCCGGCAAGGCCGACGTCGAGCTCGAACGCGTGGTCGCCGAGCGGCTCCTTGGTGAACGCGATCTGGCGATGCGAGCGCTCCTCGAGGTTGCGCAGGAACGCGTTGCGCACCGCCGACGAGTAGAAACCGGTCGGCGAGAAGCGGTGGAGCAGGATGTCGCCTTCCTCGAGCGTCATCAGCCGCGCCTTCCACTCGGGCGGGATCGGGCTTTCCTGGGTCAGCAGCGGCCGCGTGCCGAATTGGAAGGCGATCTGGCCAAGCTCGGGATTGTCGATCCAATTGTCCCATTCGTCGAGCCGCCAGACACCGCCGGCCATGACGATCGGCACACTGTCGGCAATGCCGCCTTCACGCATCGTCGCGCGCAGTTCGGCGACCCGCGGGTACGGGTCCTGCGGCTTGCGTGGATCCTCGGCGTTGCTCAGGCCATTGTGGCCGCCGGCCAGCCACGGGTCTTCATAGACTACTGCGGCGAGCCATTCGGCGGCCTTCGAATAGGCCCGCTTCCACAACGCGCGGAAGGCACGCGCCGAGCTGATGATCGGCAAATAATTGACGCCGTAGGAAGCAGCGATCTCGGAAAGCTTGTAGGGCATTCCGGCGCCGCAAGTGACTCCGGTGACCATGCCCTTGGTGCGCTCGAGCACGCCCTGCAGCACGCGCTGCGCGCCGCCCATTTCCCACAGCACGTTAATGTTGATCGCGCCGTGGCCGCCGGCCAGTTCATAGGCCCGCTCGACCTGCGCCACGGCGCCGTCGATCGCGTACTGGACCAGTTCCTCGTGGCGTTCGCGCCGGGTCAGCGCGTTATAGACCTGCGGGATGATCCGGCCCGACGGGTCGTAGCTGTCGGCGTTGACCGCCGACACGGTGCCGACCCCGCCGGCCGCCGCCCACGCGCCGGAGCTCATGTGATTGGTCGCACTGACGCCCTTGCCGCCTTCGATCAGCGGCCACACCTCACGGCCGCCGTAGAGGATGGGTTTGATCCCCTTGAACAACGATATTCTCCTGTGTCTTGCGGGCGTCCTATAATGTTGGAACGCGGCAGATGCGAAATAAATCCATGTTGTACCGGTTCGCTACGCCGGATGATCGACCAGCGTATAATCGAGGCCGATATCGACCGCCGGCGCCGACTGGGTGATGCGGCCGGCCGAAATATAATCGACGCCGGTTTCGGCGATGGCGCGGATGGTGTCGAGATTGACCCCGCCCGACGCTTCCAGCGGCACTCGCTCGGCAACTGCGGCAACCGCCTGGCGCAAAATGTCCGGCGCCATGTTGTCAAGCAGCAGGCGGTCGGCCCCGGCAGCGAGCGCAGGCTCGATCTGGTCGAGCCGGTCGACCTCGACCTGGATCGGCAGCCCCATATTGGCCGCCTTGGCCGCGCTCACCGCAGCGGCCACCCCGCCGCACACCGCGACATGATTGTCCTTGATCAGCATCCCGTCGTCGAGCCGCATCCGGTGGTTTTGTGCGCCGCCCATCCGCGCCGCATATTTATCGAGCGCGCGCAGCCCTGGGATGGTCTTGCGCGTGTCGAGCAGGATCGCACCGGTGCCGGAGATGGCATCGACATAGCGCCGGGTCAGTGTGGCGATGCCAGACAGATGCTGCAGCGCATTCAGCGCCGATCGCTCGGCCGAGAGCATGGCGCGGGCATTGCCGGCGAGCCGCATAAGCACCGCGCCCGGCTCAACGCGATCGCCATCGTGCACAGATTGCTCAATTTTTACCGCCGGATCGAGCGTCCGGAAGAACGCTGCAGCGACATCCAAACCCGCAACAACGATTAGCTCGCGGCAATTGATGCTTGCAACAAAATGGGCATCCGCGGCGATTGTCGCGGCCGATGTGACGTCGCCGCCCGCGCCCAAATCTTCGGCCAGCACGCGGCGCACGAAATCGTCGAGGTCGAAAGTGGCGTCCATCACCCGCGCCCTACGCGAGCGCGAGCGGTCGCGGCAAGCATGGCGGTGAGCGCAAACTGTCGACCTATTGGACCGGCGCCTGTTCAACCTTTTCGCCGCTCGCCAATTCCCACTGGTCGCCGTGGCGCTCGAACCATTCGCTGTCGCCGGTGACGAACGCCGCGCCGTCCCAGCGGATGATGGTCACGCGGCACCCGCTCTGGTCGATCTCGATCCGGTTGAAGCTCTGGTTTTCGTCGCGGGTGCGGGTTGAAGTGGCGGTGCCAGCCTGGATCACCAGGCTCTTGCCGGCCCCCCTGGCGAGCTTGGTTGCGTCGTTGACCGACGCCCGGTGGTTATGTCCGGCGAGCAGCAGGTCGACCCCGGCGTCGGCGATCGCCTCGAGCGCGCTTGTCTGGTCGTCCATCAAATGACCAAGCTCGGGCCCTTCGCCGATCGGCAATGCGAACAATGGGTGATGCGTGACGAGGATGCGCGGCTGGTGCGGATCGGTCCCAGCGAAGCTGTCGCGGATGAACTGCATTTGCTCGTGGCTGACATGGCCGTTCTTGAAGGTCAGCGAGCGCGCGGTGTTGATGCCCAGCACTGCCGCGTCGGGCAACGCATGGAACGGGCACAATTCGTCGTCGATGTAGCGCTTGTAGCGGGTTAGCGGCGACAGGAAGCGGCGCAGCACATCGTACAACGGCACATCATGGTTGCCCGGCACGGCGAGCACTTCGTGGCCGGCATCGCGCAGCCGTCCGAGAAACTGGCACGCTTCGTCGAACTGCTCGGTCTTGGCGCGCTGGGTGAAGTCGCCGCTGATCACCACCAGGTCGGGCTGCTCGTCGTGAACACGCTGCTCGACCGCCGCGACCAGCCGCGGATCGTGCGCTCCAAAGTGCAGGTCGGACAAATGGATCAGGCGGGCCATGGCGCTTGAACGCGCCGTGGCCCGCCCGGTTCACCCTAGTTGGTCGGAAAGCCGCGCCGCTTGAGCAACGCCGAAACGTCGGGGTCGCGGCCGCGGAACGCGCGATAGGCTTCGGCGCGGTCGGTCTCGTTACCGGTCGACAGCAGATATTTGCGGAATGAGTCGGACACCTTGCGATCGAACGGACTGCCCGCTTCCTCAAACGCCGCCCAGGTGTCGGCGTCCATCACTTCCGACCACAAATACGAATAATATCCGGCCGAATAGGAATCGGACGAGAACAGATGCCCGAACTGCGGCAGCCGGTGGCGCATGACCATTTCGCGCGGCATGCCGAGCTCGGCCAGCGTCTTTTTCTCGAAGGCGTCGGGATCGACCACTCCGTCGGGCAACAGGTGGAGCTTCATGTCGACCAGCGCCGACGACAGATATTCGACGGTTGCGAAGCCCTGGTTGAACTTCTCGGCCTTCTTGATCTTGTCGACCAAAGCCGCCGGCATCGGCTTGCCGGTCTTGTAGTGTCGCGCGAAGCGGTCGAGCACTTCGCGGGTCAGCAGCCAGTTCTCGTTGACCTGGCTGGGATACTCGACGAAATCGCGCTGCAACCCGCCGAGCGACGGATATTTGACGTCGATCAGCAGGTAATTGATCGCGTGGCCGAACTCGTGAAACAGGGTCGACGCATCGTCGAGGCTGACCAGCACCGGTTGGCCGGCGGACGGTTTGGTGAAATTATTGTTGTTCGACGCCAGCACGATGTTGTCGTTGAGCAGGCGGGCACGACTGCGATAGGTGGTCATCCACGCGCCCGACCTTTTGCCTTCGCGGCCGTAGGTGTCGAGGTAATAGAGGCC
Source organism: Sphingomicrobium sp. (assembly GCA_039919095.1). Classification (GTDB taxonomy): domain Bacteria; phylum Pseudomonadota; class Alphaproteobacteria; order Sphingomonadales; family Sphingomonadaceae; genus Sphingomicrobium. The sequence goes on from JBDSGH010000105.1 coordinate 3,803, forward strand.
GACCACCTTGCCGCTTTTGCCGTCGGTAACTTCGAACGTACGGACGTCGGGGTCGAAGGTCGGCACCGCGCCGGTGTTTTCCTTGAACTGCAAATCATACAGCTGGCCGGCCGACCAGAACATGCCCTTGACCAGGTTCGACAGCTCGAAATAGGGCTTGGTCTCTTCTTCCGACAGGTCGAAGCGGTCCTTGCGCACCTTCTCCTGGTAATAACGGTAATCCCACGGCTCGATCTGGCCCTTGAAGCCCTGCTTGCGGGCGAGCGCGGTCATGTCCGCGACTTCCTCGTGGACCCGCGCGACCGCCGACGGCCACACCCGCTGCATCAGCTCCATCGCCCGCTCGGGAGTCTTGGCCATGGTGTCCTGCATCCGCCAATGGGCGTGGCTGGCATAACCGAGCAGCTTGGCCCGGTCGGCGCGCAGCTTGACGATCCTGGCGATGGTCGCGTTGGTGTCGTTGGCATCGCCATTGTCGCCGCGATTGACGAACGCCTGCCACACCCGCTGGCGCAGGCCGCGATCGGCGCCGAAGGTCAGCACCGGCTCGACTGCAGAGCGGGTGTTGCGGATGGCGAACGTGCCGATCGGCAGGCCCTTGTCCTTGGCGGTCGCCGCGGCGGCGTCTTTGACGTCCTGGGCGACGCCCTTCATCTCCGCCGCAGTGGCCGTGGTGACAGTGGTTTCGTCGGCCAGCAGGCGCGAATTGAATTCGGAGAATTCCGACGCGAGGGTCTGGTTGATCGTGCTCAGCTGGGCTTTCTGCTGCTGGTCGAGCTTGGCGCCGTTGCGCACGAAGCTTTCATAGGTCCGCGTCAGTAGCCGCATCTGGACCGCGTCGAGCCCGAGCGTGTCGCGCGCATTGTAAACCGCCTCGACCCGCTGGAACAGCTTGGGGTCGAGCGTGATCTCGTCATATGCGGCCGACAGCTTGGGCTGCCATTCCTTGTCCAGCGCCTGGTACGCCGGGGTCGCCATATTGTTGGTCATCACTCCGAAGATCGACAACACCCGGCCAAGCCGCTGGCCGGGGATCTCCGACGCTTCGATGGTGTTGGCGAAGGTCGGCGGCTCGGGATTGTTGGCGATCGCCGCAAACTCGCGCCGCTGCTCGTCGATGCCGAACTGGATCGCCTGCGGGAACAGCTCGGGCTTGACCTTGTCCCACGGCGGAACGCCGTCGTAGGGTCCGGTCCAGTCGGCCAGCAGGGCATTGTCGGGAACCGCGATCACGGGTGCATTAACCTCCGACACGGCGGTCGGTCCCGCCTCGACTCCGGTATAAGGCTGCCCGGTCGCGCATCCGGCCAACGCAATCGCGCTTCCGGCCAACAACAATCGCTTCATCGATGATCCCCCGCCAATGTCTCTGGGTGTGAACAACGCCCGGTAACGTTCTATCTGCGCGCTGCAAGCCGCCGTTCGACGAACGGCGGTCTGTGCGTTGCGCCCGGCCGTCGACCAGCGCCCGGCTTAATAGTTCAGGAATAGCAGCAGCTTGACGTCAATCCCGAAGCCTTTCGCGCGCATTTGCTCGACGAATGACGCAATGGAATCGCGCGCGACCAGATGGACCGCAATGTCCTCGTCATGGGTGCCGCCGCCCTCCCCGACCCGGGTCACGCCATGGGCCCGCACCAGGGTGAAGCTTTCCGACAGCATCCCGGGCGAAGCATAGAAGTCGCCGAGCCGCTCGATCCGAACCGCAGTGAATCCGGTTTCCTCCTCGAGCTCCTTGACCGCCGTGCCTTCGACCGTGGCATTGGGGTCTTCGTCCCCGACCAGCCCGGCCGGCAGCTCGAGGCAGCGCCGCCCCAGCGGCATCCGCGGCTGGTCGACCAGGATCATCTTGCCGTCATGCTCGGCGAGGATGACGACCGCGCGGACGTCATTGGCGCGACTGACATATTCCCATTTGCCACGCCGCAGCGCGCGAATGAATTTGCCCTCCCACATCACTTCCAGTGGGTCGGTCGCGCGGATCGTCGCCGAACCGCTCACAGCTCGATCAGCTTGTCCGGGATTTCGTTGGTGTCGGTCGCCGAACGCGGGAAATGCTGCTTGAGTACCGCGCCGACCTGCTCGATTGCGGCGACCATCCCGTCGGCCGGGCGACCGGCGCGGACCTCGACCAGCAAGGCCGCCATCGCCTCGCCCCAGGTGCTTCCGTCGGTGACCTTCAGAATCGCTTCGTCGGCGACAATTTCCGCGCGGCGCTCGCCCATCGACAGATAAATCAGGATTCCGGTGCGCCCGACCGTGCGCCGCTCGGCCGCGGCCTTGAACACCGTCACCGCGCGCCGGCGGACTCGGCGATGCTTGGTCGCGCCCGGGGTCAGCGCCAGGCGCAAAGGCATGAAGCGCAGGATCAGCAGCACCGCGGTGAATTTGAGCACCGCCAGCACCAGCAGGAAGGTCAGCGTTTCGCGTAAGGTCGGCTCGGGCCGCCATCCGCCGATCAGCACCTCGCGCCACCATTCGAGCCACGACGGGAAAGCCGCCGCCCAGGCCAGCACCGCGATCAGCACCAGTACCGCCCAGTGCAAAGCGACATCGTGGTAGGATTCACTGAGATCGGTCGCGACCGCGACAATCTCGCCGTCGCTCGCGCTTTCGGCCGCGGCGATCGCCGCGCTGACCTTGGCGTGATCCGCTTCGCTGAGGCGCTTGACTACCATCCGCCTGACGCCCCGCCGCCGCCGAACGACCCGCCGCCGCCGGAAAAGCCACCGCCGCCGCCGCCAAAACCACCGCCGCCGCCCCAGCCGGAACGGCCGCCCCAGCCGCCGCCGCGCGAGCCGCGACTGAGCTCGTTCAGCCCCCACAGCACGACCCACGGACTGATCCCGCCGCGCCGGGTGCGATAGCGCCGCCCGACCGCGCGGCGGAACATCGACAGCAACACGAACGCCGCGATCATCAGCCAGAAGATCACGGGGATGACCCCAGAACCGGCGTTGGCCCGCGCCTGCTCGGCCCTGGCCGCTTCGGCCGCCTGGCGCTGGGCGTCAGCCGGCGACAGGCTCATGGTCTTGATCACCTGGTCGGCGCCGGCGGAAATGCCGCCGGGATAATCGCCGGCCTTGAACCGGGGCAGGATGGATTCACGGATGATGACGCTCGACAGGGCGTCGGTCAGGAACACCCGCGCGCCGTAGCCGGTCTCGATTCGCACTTTGCGCTCATTGGGCGCGACCAGGAGGATGACACCGTCGTCCTTGCCTTTCTGGCCAATTCCCCACGTCCGGCCGAGCCGATAGCCATAATCTTCGATCGGGCGCCCTTCGAGGCTGGTGACCGTGGCGATCACGAACTGACGCCCGGTTTGCTGCTCAAGCGCCTCGGACTTGGCGGTCAGCGCCTGAACCTGGGCGGGTTGCAGCAAATGCGCCTGGTCGACCACCCGGCCGGTCAGCTTGGGGAAGGTCTGCGCCCACGCCGGGGTGGCCAGCGCAAATAGCGCCAGCCACAGGACCGCCAGCAGCTTCTTCACGTCAACCGGTCGTGTTGAAGTCGACCTTCGGCGCGGCTTGCGCTCCGGCCGCGGCTTCGAATGGGACCTTGGGCTTGGCGCCGTAGAAGATCTTGGCACCGATTGCGTCGGGGAAGGT
>JBDSGH010000106.1:0-2697 GCA_039919095.1 Sphingomicrobium sp.
GGTCCTAGCCCGGCGATGGGGACAGTCTCAATCGCCGGCTTATGCCCAGCATCGCCCGGCTTGTCCGAGGATTCATCCACGGCGTCCCGATTTGGCCCCCAGCCTGTGAATCGCGGGAACGGTTGGATTCGAATCGCCGGATCGCCTCGGCAGTGGCGCCGCCGCAATTGTTGGCAAATCCGGGGCGCGCGCCTAAACCCCGCGTCCCGCCTGCCAACATCATCATCAATCTAATTACTTATATATATATCTAAGGAGAATAGAGGGTGCCCTCGGCGTCTCGTGACGACCCGGACGGTCGCAAGCCGGCCCTCCGCCAGGCAGCCGTCAGCGAACCGTCCAAGCCAATGCTGGCCGTGCTGAAAGGCGAGCGGCGCGACCCGCCGCCGGTGTGGATGATGCGCCAAGCCGGACGCTATCTGCCCGAATATCGCGAGCTGCGCAGCGCCAAGGGCGGGTTCCTCGACCTGGTCTATGACAGCGAGGCCGCGGCCGAGATCACGCTCCAGCCGATCAAGCGCTTCCCGCTCGATGCCGCGATCCTGTTTTCCGACATCCTCATCGTGCCGTTCGCGCTCGGCCAGAATTTGAGCTTCGTCGCCGGCGAAGGGCCGCGGCTGACGCCGCCGCTGGCGAGCAGCAAGCTCGACGACCTGGTGCCGATGCTCGGCCGGCTCGAGCCGATCTACGCGACTGTGGCGCGGGTTCGTGCAGCGCTCGATCCGGCCAAAACACTGATCGGGTTCGCCGGCTCGCCGTGGACCGTGGCGACCTACATGGTGGCCGGCGAAGGCAGCCGCCAGCAGCTCGAATCGCGCCGCATGGCCTATCTCGACCCGGGCCATTTCAGCGCGATCATCGAGCGCATCGAGCATCTCACCTTCGATTATCTGTGCGGCCAGATCGCCGCCGGGGCCGATGCCGTGCAATTGTTCGACAGCTGGTCGGGCAGCCTTGCGCCGGCCGAGTTCGACCGCTGGGTGATCGCGCCGACCGCGCGGCTGGTGGCGCGGCTGAAGACGGCCCACCCGGGGGTTCCGGTGATCGGCTTTCCCAAGGGCGCCGGCGGCAAGCTCGCCGCCTACGCGCGCCAGACCGGGGTGGCGGCGGTCGGGCTCGACGAGACTGTCGATCCGGCCTGGGCGCACAAGGAATTGCCCAAGCGGCTGCCGGTCCAGGGCAATCTCGACCCGCTCGCATTGATCGCCGGGGGCGAGGCGTTGCGCAGTTCGGTGACCCGAATCCTTGACGCGCTGGCCGAGCGTCCGCACATCTTCAATCTCGGCCACGGGATCCTGCCCGAAACGCCGATCGCGCATGTCGAGCAATTGATGGCCCTGCTCAAGGGCGCGCGATGACCGGGCGCGAGGGGGACCAATGAATTTACAGCTGACCGGATTTCTCGGCGACGCCTATCCGTGGGTCAAGGCAGGGCACATCACCTTCGTCATCTTCTGGATGGCCGGGCTGTTCCTGCTGCCGCGGTTCTACGTCTATCACCACGCGACCACGCCGGGATCGGCCGAGGACCGCGCGTGGATCGAACGCGAGGACCGCGTGCGGACCATCATTCTGATGCCGGCGATGCTGATCGTGTGGGTGCTCGGGCTGTTGCTGGCGGTGCACATCGATGCGTTCCACCAGGGTTGGTTCATGGCCAAGCTGGCGCTGGTGATCGGGCTCAGCGCCTACCAGGGCTGGCTCGGAGTCTATGGAAAATCGCTCGCGGCGGGCAAGCGCGCGCTCGAGAACCGGACCTTGCGGATCATGAACGAACTGCCCGGGATCGCCGCCGCGCTGATTGTCGTGCTGGTCATCGTCCGGCCGTTCTAGGCTGGGCCAGAGCGAAAACTGGAGCCGATTTCGCGGTTTCGAGCGCCAGCGCTGATTGACACGGGGCGCTTGCGTCCATACCTCCGACTCACGCGGCTCTCATCGGCCAGCTTTCGATGCCGGTGCCCGCTTTCCCAACGATGAGGCGTCCTGCCGCATCCGCTTTGATTCAAAAGCACGTCATTTCCAGAAAAGATTCCGAATGCACCTCAAAGACCTCAAGCAAAAATCCCCCGCCGAACTCGTCACCATGGCCGAAGAGCTCGGAGTCGAGGGCGCCTCGACCCTGCGCAAGCAGGACATCATGTTCTCGATCCTCAAGGTCCGCGCCGAAAGCGGCGCCGAGATTATGGGCATGGGGACGATCGAAGTCCTCAATGACGGCTTCGGCTTCCTGCGCAGTCCCGAGGCCAATTACCTCGCCGGGCCGGACGACATCTACGTCGCCCCCAACCTCGTCCGCCGCTTCGGCCTGCGCACCGGCGACACGCTCGAGGGCGAGATCCGCGGCCCCAAGGACGGCGAGCGCTATTTCGCGCTGACCCGCGTCACCCAGATCAATTTCGACGACCCCGAGGCGGTCCGCCACCGGGTCAATTTCGACAATCTCACGCCGCTCTATCCCGACAGCAAGCTGACGCTCGACAGCGCCGACCCGACGGTCAAGGACAAGTCGGCGCGCGTGATCGACATCGTCGCTCCGCAGGGCAAGGGCCAGCGCGCTTTGATCGTCGCCCCGCCGCGCACCGGCAAGACCGTGCTGCTGCAGAACATCGCCCGGGCGATCACCGACAACCATCCCGAAGTGTTCCTGATCGTGCTGCTGATCGACGAGCGGCCGGAAGAAGTCACAGACATGCAGCG
>JBDSGH010000107.1:0-4330 GCA_039919095.1 Sphingomicrobium sp.
GTTCCGCCGGCAGCTAGCTCGATCTTGCCGACATTCGATTTGACCGCGCCGGTGAACGCGCCGCGCTCGTAGCCAAACAGCTCGGACTCGAGCAGATTTTCGGGGATTGCGGCGCAGTTGATCGCGATGAATGCGCCGCCGCTGCGGCCGCTTTGGTCGTGCACCGCGCGGGCGAGGAGTTCCTTGCCGGTGCCGCTGGCGCCGAGCAACATGACCGAAACGCCGGCCGTCGCGACCCGCTCGACCGTCTTGGCGACCTTGAGCATCTCGGGCGCGGCGGTGATCATTGAGCCCAGCACGGCCGCGTCGCCGTCGGCCTCGAGCCGCCGATTTTCGGTTTCGATGCCGTGCAAATGGAAGGCGCGGGCAACAATCAGCCCGAGCTCGTCGATGTCGACCGGCTTGCGGTAGAAGTCATAGGCGCCGGAGGCGATCGCCTTGAGCGCGCTTTCGCGCGCGCCATGGCCGGACGCGACGATGATCTTGGTGTCGGGCTTGAGCCGCACCATTTGGATCAGCGTGGCGAAGCCCTCCTCGGTCCCGTCGGGATCGGGCGGAAGCCCGAGATCGAGCGTCACCACCGCCGGTTCGTGCACCCTTAGGGCCTCGATCGCCGAGGCGCGGTCGCCGGCGATCACCACGTGATAGCCGTCGTAAGCCCATTTGAGCTGGCGCTGGAGGCCCTCGTCGTCTTCGACCACGAGCAGGACCGGTAGAGTTGGTGAAGTGGTCATGCGCTTTTCCGGATGATGCTGCTGGCCGGATTTGCGACGAGCATGATGGTGAAAGTGGTGCCGTGCCCGAGGCGGCTGTCGACCGTCAGGCGGCCGCCCATCGCCGCGATCAGCGAGCGGGCCTCGAACGAGCCGATGCCGAAGCCGTCGGTCTTGGTCGACGCGAACGGCTGGAACAGGCGATTGCGGATGAAGTCGCCATCCATGCCGCAACCGCGGTCGGCGATGGTCACCAGCACCGAACTGCCGCGCTGGGCGACGCGGACGATTACCGGCGCGCCATCGGTGCTTGCCTCGACCGCGTTCTGGACCAAATGGCCGACCGCTTGTTCGAGCCCGGAAGGATCAACCACCGCGCACAGCGACACGTCGCCGAGCAGCCGGACCTCGTGATTGCGGCGATTGGCCGCCACCGCCGACAACAGGATCGGACGCAACGGTGATGGCTCGCTGCGCTGGACCCGCGGTGGCGCCTGCGGCGAGAGGCGGGCGAGCAATTCATTCATCTTGCCGACCGAGCTCTTGAGAGTGGCAATCATGTCGCCCCGGAATTCGGCATTGTCGGCATGGCGTTCGGCATTGCGCGACAGCAGTGACAACTGGCTGACGAGGTTCTTGATGTCGTGCAGGATGAAGGCGAAGCGGCGGTTAAAATCCTCGAACCGTTGCGCGTTCGACAATGCCTCCTGACCGTGGGCCTCGGCCAGCGAGCTCGCCGCTTGGCGGCCAGCCGTGCGCAACAGGTCGAAGTCCTCCCAGTCGAGCGCGCGCCGGTACTCCGGCGCCGCGAGCACGACCAAGCCAAACAATTTGTCGTTGTGGATCAGCGGCACGCCGATCCAGGCGCTGGAATCGGCGGCAATCCATGCCGGGACGTCGATCACCAAATCCTTGGGGTGGCCCCAGCGCCGCCGGTAGGCGTCCAGCTCGAGGATCCGCCCGGCGCTTTCAACGCTGCGCCAGAACTTGCCGGCGGCCTCAAGCTCGAGCGCGGGCGAATTGCGGCCAGGCCAGTTCCACGTCGCGGCGGTGGCGATCGCTTCCCCGCTGTCGGTCACCAGCAACAAGCCGCCCGGCGCATCGACGATGTCGGCGAAGGCCTTGATCACGCGCTCGCCAAGCGGCGGCGCATCGTTGCCGGCGCGGCCGACGGTTTCGGTGAAGCGCAGCCATTCGGTGCGATAGTCGTAGCGGTGCTCGAACAGATGCTTGGCCAGCTTGACCTTGGCCCAGCTGCGCGCGCTGGCGCTCGGCAGAACGACCATTGCGGCAACCGTGAACAGCGCCAGAAGCGCAACAAGCAGTCCACCCGCCCAGTCCCAGCCCGACCCGCGCAAAGCGGTGGCGAGGACGGTCATGACGGCGAAATAGGCGCAGATCGCAAGCAGCGAGAGCGACTGGAAGGTGGCGGCTCGCGACAGGCGGATGCGCAAGCCGTCTTCCTGCTTGGCGCCGAGCGCGAACAGCAAGCCGCCGAGCGCCACCACGGCGCCGCGCCAATCGACCAGCACCGACCCGGTCCAGCCGAGATAAGTGATAGTGTTGAGGTTGAGATCATAGCCCCAGATCAGCGCCAGGCCGAGCATTGCGAAGCGGATCGCAGAGCGGCTCGCCGGGGCGGCCTGGCCGTAAAGGTTGTGAACCAGCACCAGAGAGCCGGCGGCGCCGGTTATGCGCAGCAGGCTCGCGGTGTCCAGCAACGGGCGGCTGTCCACCACCAGCGCCAGCGAGTCGGCCGCAAACTGCAGTCCCAACACCCCGGCCACGGCGCCGTAGACCAGCCGGATGCCGTGCTGGCGGGCATCGCTTGTTGCCGACAGGCTGTAGAGGAACGACACCCACACCAGGTTGCGGGCGATTTCCGCGTAGCTGGCAAGCGGCTGGCTGGGATCGATCGCCGAAAGCCACGCCCAGCAAGCAGTCAGCGCGAACGCCCCGAGCAGCAGGCGATCGCCGGCCAGCCGGGTGCCGGCGCCGAGCCGCCAAATCAGCAGCGCGACGAACGTGGACGCGGCGAGCGCATAGCTCCAGAAGGGAATCAGCGCTTGCATGGTGGCGCGACTGTCAACCGATCCGACATGGCCGGCACTGTCGCTAAACTTTACAAAGAAATGCTGAACGCTTCCGCAAACGGCGGCTTTTTACCATAGTGATTGTGGAGGTGGGGAATGAACAAGCGGCGGATCGGCAACAGCGCATTGGAGATTGCGCCGCTGGCGCTTGGCGGCAACGTGTTTGGCTGGACCGCTGACGAAGCGGCGAGCTTCGCCGTGCTCGATGCGTTCGTCGATGCCGGCGGGACGATGATCGACACTGCGGACGTCTATTCGGCGTGGGCTCCGGGCCATTCCGGCGGCGAGAGCGAAACCGTCATCGGCCAATGGCTCAAGCGCAGCGGCAAGCGCGACCAGGTGGTGATTGCGACCAAGGTCGGCTTCCTGACCGGCCTTGCGAAGGACACTATCGGCCCGGCTTGCGATGCGTCGCTGCGGCGGCTCGGGACCGACCGGATCGACCTCTATTACCAGCATAAGGACGACGAGACGGTGCCGCTGGCCGACAGCCTCGGGGCATTCGAAGACCTGCGTGGATATGGCAAGATCCGCGAAATCGGGCTGTCCCAATTCACTTCGCAGCGCTTGAACGAGGCGCTTCAAGTCTCTGATAAGCAAGGCTTTACCCCGCCGTGCGCGCTCCAGACCTGGTACAATATGGTCGAGCGCGAGAAGCTCGAGGGGCCGTTGCTCGAGGCGGCGCTGGCCAACGGCATGGGCATCCTGCCATTCTTCAGCCTGGCCAACGGCTTCCTGACTGGCAAGTATCGCTCGCAGGACGATCTCGCGAAATCGGTCCGCGGGGTGCGCAACATCGAATATCTCGAGGGCCGCGGAATGCGCGTGCTGGCCGCGCTCGACGACGTCGCGGCCCAAACAGGCAAACCGTTGGCGACGGTCACGCTCGCCTGGACCATGGCCCAGCCGGGCATCGTCGCGCCGATCGCCAGCGCGACCAGCGTCGAGCAGGCGCACGAACTGATCGCCGCGCTGACGCTCGACCTGACGCCCGGCCAGGTCGAACAGCTCAGCGCGGCGAGCGCTTAGATCAGACCGCCGGTCAGTTCGTCTTGGGCGGCGGGGTAACGTCGACCGTCGGGACTTCGACCGTCTTGTTCTCGGTGCCGACGTTCACGGTCGGTCCCTGGACATTATATTCGGGCAGCTGACCGCCGGTCGCGTTGACGTCGACGTCGGGCATTTCGCCCTTCTTGGTCTGGTCGACGTTGCACGCCGTGAACGTGAGAAAGCTCGCTCCGATGAGCATTTTGACAGCGGTATTCATATCCATCTCCCTGTTGCCGGGTGCCAGAAAATGTGACGCGTCCGGCAGCGACACCGGGGACTAACAAGGAATCCCGCCGCGCGGTTCCGGCAATGCCGATCCGAGACTCGGCCTAGCTCTTCTTGAGGATGTCGAGCGAGGCCAGTGTCAGCGCCTCGGTCGCGGTCGAGATTACGGCTTCGGCGTCGGGCGCCCAGAACGGGCTGTGCAGCGACGGCAGCTTGGACGGATCGCCGCCGGCCGCGTCCCATTTGGCC
>JBDSGH010000108.1:0-9364 GCA_039919095.1 Sphingomicrobium sp.
GGGCCTGCGCGGCCGGTCTGCGGAAAAAGCTCGGCGGCGGCGAGAACAGCTTGCGGATCGAGATGCTGACCGTGCGCCCGAGCGGGTCGAGCAGGTCGGGCTGGTAGCTGGTCGGGACCAGGCCCGCGGCATCGCGCACCTTGGGCTTGGCGTCGAACATGTTGTTAAGCTCGAGCCGGACCTGGGTGCCGCGCAGCCACGGGTGTTTGGCGACCAGGTCGAAACGATCGCCGGGATTGGCGAACAGGCGCAAGTCGAACGTTGCCAGAGGCGAGAAATCAAGCCTGCCACCGCCGAAACTGTCGACCTGGGTGGCGCTGCGCCAGTTGCCCGAGAGCCGCGCGCCGAGCCCGTTATTGGCCCAGCCGGCCTGGAACTCGACTTCGTGGCGCGGACGCCCGCCCGACGAGCCCAGCGCGTCGCCGTGCAGATAATCGAGATCGAGCCCGGGGCGGATGGTGACCTTGTCGGCGAGGTTGACGGTGTGGGTCAGCGAGAAAGTCAGTCGGCCGCCCTGCCGCCCGCCACCGCGTCCGCCAAAGCCACCACCACCACCACCACCACCGCCGCCGAAGCCGCGGTCGCCGCGGTCACCGCCGCCATCGGGGCGGGGACCTTCCGGCGGCGGCGCGCCTTCGGGGGGTGCTTCACCGGCGGCGGCGCGGCGGGCGCGGAATTGATCGATCTGGGCCTGGGACGGCCGCGCGGATTTGAGCGGCTTGGTGAAGTCGAACCCCCAGCGCAGCGTGTCGCGCGTCGCTGAATCGAAATTGACCGGGCGCAGGTCGGCGCTGAGCAATTGGCCCGACCCATCGCGCACGAACCGCTCGGGGAACGCCTTCTCAAGGGCGGCGCTCGGCCCGGGGAAGCTGGAGATCGGCCGGTCGATCCGCGAATGGACGAAATCGGCCCGCAGCCTGAGGTCGAGCTTGGTCGACGGACGCACATTGGCGCCGAATTTGAGCACGTTGCGGCGGTCGGCCTGGAGATCGGGGTTGCCGCCGGTGGTGACGGTGGCAAGCACCGTTTCGCCGCGGGTGAAGTCGAAGATGCGGGTACCCGACGTATCGAGGATCGGGTCGCCGAGCTGCGAGACCGACGGTGCGCCTTCTTCGCGGGTCCAGCTGGCGATCAGGTTGAGCGGTACCGCCGGCGACCAGTTGAGACCGGTACCGAGCGTGGTCAGGGTGCCGAAGTCGGACAGACGCTCGACTTCGCCATTGGCGTTGAAGGTGAGGTTGCCAAGCGCGCTGAAATCCCGATTGCGGCGCGAGATCGGGAGGTCGATGTTGACCGACGCATTGCCCTGGCTGCGGCCGAGCGAATTGCCGACGGTGACATCATTGCGGCGTCGGCTGCTGTCGAGGTGGAGGGTGTCGGCGCCGACCTTGAAGGTGGCGCTGGCGTCCCCCGCAGGCAGCTTGAACAGCGGGCCGTTGGCGGTCGCGTCGAGGTCGCCCGAAGCACTGGTCGAGCGGCCGCGGTCGCGGCGCACGGCGGGATCGTTGGGGTCGCTCAAGGTGAGGTTGCGCGACAAATCGGCATTGCCGGTCACCGAATAGCGCCATTTGCCCTTGTCCCAGTTGAGCGCGAGTCCAGCGTGGGCGCTGTCCGAGCTGGTGTTGCGCAGGCGCGGATCGACGCCGAGCGGCAGCGGCGTCCCGTCGGACAGGATCGGGTAGCCGAGCAGCGACTTGCCGTCGCTGTGCTGGAGCTCGCCGTTGAGGGTGGCCGAGACATTGCCGAGGATCGTGCGGTTATGGGTGACCGTGCCGCGCAGCAGGTCGCCCGACCCGACCAGGGTGCGCGCGGTGCGCGGATCGAGCTCGGGATTGCCGGGCAGCGGCTGGAGCCGGATGTCGCGCTCGGTCTCGGTCAGCGCGCCGTTGGTTTCAGCGTGGGCATTGATGGTCGTGCGGCCGTCGCGGCCGAGCATCAGCCGGGTCACGTCCGCAACCCCGGCAGCGTAACCGCCTTCGGTCGCGGTACGGCCCTCGGCGCGCACGGCAGTCGAGCGGAAGCGCTCGCGAAGGACGAAATTCACCACCCGTTGGTCGGCCGAATAGCCGTATTTGAGCGCGACTTCCTCGGGCAGGATTTCGACCCGCTGGATGGCTTCGGTGGGAATGTCGCGAAGCTCGCGGAAGCTCGAGATGCGCTGGCCGTTGAGTAGCAGGACCGGGCGTTCGCCGCCGCGGCCGCGGGCGCTGCCGATTTGCGGCGCGAGTGCTTCGAGCAATTCGGTGATGTCGGTCGCTCCGGTCGCGCGGACGTCGCGCCCGGTGAGCGTGTTCTCGGGCGGGATATCGCCGACCACCGAACCGCGCGGGCGCTGGCCGGTGACGACGATCTCCTCCTCGTCGCCAAGGTCGTCAGTTGGCGCCGCTCCGCCCTGGGCGGCGACGGCGGCCGGCTGCTCGCCGGTCGGCGCTGGCTCAGCTTGCGCGGCAGGCGCGGTCGTCGCCGGCGCGGCTGGAGATTGCGGGTCCTGGGCGTGCGCCGGAGCACCGAGCAGGAGTGCGAAAGAGGCGCCGGCAAGCAACGCCCCGCGCATGGATAAACTGGTCATTGGCGCGGCGGTGGAGCGAGCGAGGTGAACGCTTGCTGACATCGGCCGGGGCTTCGACCAAGCGGCGCGAGCGCCCGACAAACGTGCATTTCCAATCAGTTGGTCAAGCGCAGGCCGGCAATCGCGGCGATGATCGTGAGGATCAGCAGCGCTCGGACGAGGGTCGCCGGCTCACCGAACCAGAGAATTCCGACGACCACCGTGCCCAAGGCGCCAATGCCGCCCCACACGGCGTAAGCGGTGCCCATCGGAATCGATCGCGCGGCAAATTCGAGCAGGCCCATGCTGACCGTCACCGAGGCCAGGAAGGCGAGCGTCCATGGCAGGTTGCGAAAGCCGTCGACGAACCGCAGCGCGGTGGTGAAGCCGACTTCGAACAGCCCGCCGACGATCAGGAAAATCCACGGCATGCGCATGTCCTTGCTCGCTGGACGAACCGCCCGATTGCTCTATCGTCGCCCAATGCCAAGCGCCAAGACAATCGGCAACCGCATCGCCCCGGCCAAGTTCCTGGTGTTCCTGCTTTTGCTGGGCGTCGGCTGGACCGTTGGCGTCGCCAAGCTCGGCTTCGAGCAGGGCCTGCTCGGCGGGTTCGACATCGCCGCTGTGGTGTTCCTGGTGTCGTGCGCACCGTTGTTCAAACTGGGCACCGCGGCGCTGCGCCAGGCGGCGACACAGAATGACGCCAACCGCATCATGCTGCTCGGCATCAGCATTCTCCTGTCGCTGGTGATCCTCGCCGCGATCGCCGTCCAGCTGAGCAATCCCGATGCATTGACCGTGGTCGACAAGGTGCTGATCGTCGCCACGCTGGTGCTGGTGTGGACCTTCGGCAATGCGGTCTACACGCTGCACTACGCCCATTTGTTCTATTCGACCGACGATGGCGGCAAGGACATGGCCGGGCTCAAATTTCCCGGGACCAAATTGCCCGACATGGCCGACTTCGCTTACTTCGCCTACACGCTTGGGGTCGCGGTCCAGACCTCCGACGTCGAAATCACCTCGCCCCACATCCGGCGGATTGCGACCATCCACTGCATCGCGGGGTTCTTTTTCAATCTTGGCGTGCTGGCGCTGACCATCAACGTCGTCGGGTCGTCCTAGCGGCCGCTCAGGCGGCGGCTTCGAGGCTCGGGCTGGCGTCGGCCGGGGTGCGCGCGGCGAGGAAGCAGCCGGCGACGATCATCGCCGCGCCGGCCAAAGTGAACGGCGAAAGCGGTTCGTGGAACACCAGCCAGCCGAACAGTGCGGCCCACAGGAAGGCGGTATATTCGGTCGCCGCGAGATAGCTCGCCTCGGCCCGGGCATAGGCCCACGACAGGATCAGCAGCGAGCTGATGGCGAGGGCCGCGGCGAACCCGATCCACGGCCAGTCGGCCGCCGACGGCAGCGGCACGCCGACGATCGGGACCAGCGCGCCAAGGATGATGGTCACCGTCAGGCTCTGGAAAAAGGCAATCTCGGTCGGCGCGGCGGCGAGCGATTGCTGGCGCATGAGGATGATGTTGAAGGCGTAGCACACCGCCGAGACGAGGATCGCGATGCTGCCGATGGTCGCGTCGCGGCCAAGGTCGGCCTGGGCCTGGCCGACGAAGATCACGAGGATGCCGGCGAAGGCGACCAGGGACCCGCCGACGGTGCGCCCGCCGACGGTTTCCTTGAGCATCACTGCGGCGAGGAACAGCGCGATTAGCGGCGCGATAAACGCCAGCGCGACCGCCTGGGCGAGCGGAACCCGCGCCAGGCCCCAGAAGAACAGGAAGCCCATCACGGTCGACAAGGCGCCGCGTCCGACATGGAGCTTCATGGTCGAACGCGCCGGCCAGGCCGCGCCGCGCCCGAGGTAGAGCGTCCCCGACAGGCCGACGCCGACGAGGTTGCGCCAGAACATCGTGGCGAAGGTGCCGATCGCCAGCACCAGCCCCTTCATCACCGCGTCCATCGCCGAAAACAAAGCGATGCCGAGCACGCCGACCATGAAGGCGATCAAATTTGTGTGGGGGAGGCGGCGCATCGCCGCCGGTTAGCCGCCAATCCGGCCGAAGTCAGCAGCGGCCGGTGCCGCCTGGATCAGTGACTGCTGCCGGACCGCGTCAGCCGCTCGAATCGCCGGGCGCAGTGGGAGTCGCGTCGGACGCGTCGATCAGCAGCGGCGGCTCGGAATGCGAAGCCGCCAAACTGTCGACCAGCGCTCCACCCAGGATCAGAATCAGCAACAGCTTGGCCATGGCGGCCAGCCTGCGCCCGGTTGGTAAAAAAAAGCTGAATCTATTCGGCGGCGTCGAGCATTGCGGCGCGGTCCGCCGCGGCTTCGATCTCGGCCGCCTTGGCTTCGACCAGATGGACGATGTGGTCGATCATCTCGGCGTCCTGGATGTGGTGGTCGGTGACCCCGGACAGATAGACCATGTGCTTGCCGTTGCCGCCGCCAGTGATGCCGATGTCGGTTTCGCGCGCTTCGCCCGGGCCGTTGACGACGCAGCCCAAGACGCTGAGCGACATCGGCGTTCGGATGTGCTGCAGCCGCTCTTCCAGCGCCTCGACCGTGCGGATCACGTCGAAGCCCTGGCGGGCGCAGCTCGGGCACGACACGACCCGCACCCCGCGGTTGCGGATGCCGAGCGATTTGAGCAATTCGTAGCCGACCCGGACCTCTTCCTCGGGCTCGGCCGAAAGCGAGACCCGGATGGTGTCGCCGATCCCGGCCCACAGCAAGGCGCCCATGCCGATCGATGATTTGACGGTGCCGCCGATCAGCCCGCCGGCTTCGGTGATGCCGAGGTGCAAGGGGCAGTCGACCTGGTCGGCGAGCTGCTGGTAGGCGGCGACGGCGAGGAACAGGTCGGAGGCCTTGACCGCGACCTTGTAGTTCCGGAAGTCATGGTCCTCGAGGATGCGGATGTGGTCCATCGCGCTTTCGACCAGCGCCTCGGGGCACGGCTCGCCATATTTTTCGAGCAGGTCGCGCTCGAGGCTGCCGGCGTTGACCCCGATGCGGATCGCGCAGCCATTGGCGCGCGCGGCGGATATGACTTCCTGGACCCGTTGCTCGGAGCCGATGTTGCCGGGGTTGATGCGCAGGCAGGCGGCGCCGGCGTCGGCCGCTTCCAATGCGCGCTTATAATGAAAGTGGATGTCGGCGACGATCGGCACCCGCGCTTCGCGTACGATCTGCTTGAGCGCAGCGGTGCTTTCGACGTCGGGGCAGGAGACCCGGATGATGTCGACTCCGGCCTCCTCGCAGCGGCGGATCTGGTCGATCGTCGCGGCGGCGTCGCTGGTCGGCGTATTGGTCATGGTCTGGACGGTGACTGGCGCATCGCCGCCGACGGCAACGTTGCCGACCATGATCTGGCGCGATTTGCGCCGGACGATATCGCGCCAAGGACGGATTGAGGACATGGCGCGCGATATAGGCCTTGTCGCCGGCGAGGCAAAGGCGGCCGCTAGCTGCAGTCCTAGTCCGGGTCACCCCAGCGCCAGCGCCAGCCTCCGCGCGTGGTCCGCGCGCAGATCAACAGGAACAGGGCCACCAGCGTCCCTACGACGCTAAAATAAGCGAGCCTGGAATATGCGATCAGCGCGGTCGCGGCGGTGATCGCGACCATGAAGCCGATCAGCACCGCCCAGCCCTGCCAGGCGATCGGCAGGCTCGAGCCGATGCCGTAGCGCTTGGCCGCGAACCATTCCGGCTTGTCGCTCATTGGTCCTCCTTGCGCGGCCGACCGCGTTTGCGCGGCACAACCGCCTTCAACTTGACGCCGCGGGCATGGAGCGCCTCGCGCAGCAGGCATTCGACCTCGGCGTTGACGCTGCGCAGGTCGGCCGCGGCGCAGCGCTCGACCGCGCTCCACAGGCCATTGTCCACCCGCAGCGGATAGACCTTGCGTTCGCCACCGCCCGCCATCGACCTACTGGTACAGCGTTCCGGTATTGACCACCGGCTGGGTGTCGCGCTCGCCGCACAGCACGACCATCAGGTTCGAGACCATCGCCGCGCGGCGATCGTCGTCGAGCTCGACGACCTTCTTCTCGCTGAGCATGGCGAGCGCCATCTCGACCATGCCGACCGCGCCCTCGACCAGAGTCTTGCGCGCAGCGACCACCGCTTGTGCCTGCTGGCGGCGAAGCATCGCGCCGGCGATTTCCTGCGCATAAGCGAGGTGGGTGAAGCCGCATTCGTCGACCGTGATGCCGGCCACCGCAAGCCGCGCCTGGAGTTCTCCGCGAAGTTCGGCCCCGACCTGGTCGTGATTGCCGCGCAGCGTGATTTCCTGATGCTCGAAATCGTCATAGGGATAGCGCGAGCCGATGGTCCGGATCGCGGCTTCGACCTGAACCCGGACGAACGCCTGATAGTCATCGACGTCGAACAGGGCCTGGGCGGTGTCGACCACGCGCCACACGATCTGCGCCGCCATCTCGATCGGGTTGCCGCGCAGATCGTTGACCTTGATCTTGTCGGAAATGAAGTTGTTGGCGCGGACCGAAACCTTTTTCTTGGCCATCCACGGCCAGGTCCAGCGCAGCCCGGTGACCCGGTCGGACCCGCGATAGTCGCCGAACAGAGTGATCGCCACCGCCTGGTTGGGCTGGAGCATGTAGAAGCCGGGCGCGATCAGAATCAGCAGGATCGGGCCGACGATCACCGCCAAGAACGGCAGCAGGCCGATATTGTCGCTGGCGAGGTTGGCGATCCCGAACACCTGCAGCGCAACCACCGGCACCAGCGCGATCAGCATCGCATAGCCGCTCATGGTCGAGGCCGGCCGCTCGCCGCTCGAGGTCAATGCAATCACGTCACCCTTGGCCACAACACCCTCCCTATTAATTTGATATCATAATAATATCAGAAGGCAGCGCTCGTCAACTGGAATCCCGATCGGGTCGCGGCTATGGCCGCGCCATGACAACACCTTGGCGGCTGATGATCCACGGCGGCGCCGGCTCGATGGGCCGGGTCGAATTCGACAGCGGGGTCGAAGCCAGCGCGCGCGCCGGGCTCGACCAGGCGCTGACCGCCGGCGAAGCGATCCTGAACTCGGGCGGAAGCGCGCTCGATGCGGTCGAAGCCGCGGCGCGCGTGCTCGAGGACGATCCGTGCTTCAACGCCGGGCGCGGCAGCGTGCTCGCGTTTGACGGTCACATCGAGCTCGACGCGGCGATGATGGACGGGCGCACGCGCCGCGCCGGGGCGGTCGCCGGACTGCGCACGACCCGGGCCCCGATCAGCCTCGCGCGGCACTTGCTCGAGCGTGGCCCGCACGTCTTCCTCGCCGGCGAAGACGCCGACCGCTTCGCGCGCGACCAGGGCTTCGAGCAGGTCGACAATGGCTGGTTCGAGATTGCCGAGCGGCGCCGCCAGCTCGACGAATTGCTCGCGGCAGGAGGCTTCGACGCCGGCATGAAATACGGCACGATCGGTGCGGTCGCGCTCGATTTTGCTGGCCACGTCGCGGCCGCGACCTCGACCGGCGGGCTGACCGCCAAGCGCTGGGGCCGGATCGGCGATTCGCCGCTGATCGGCGCCGGCACCTACGCCGACGACCGGGCGTGCGCGCTGTCGGCGACCGGGTCGGGCGAATATTTCATCCGCACCGTCGCCGCGCATGAGGTCGCGGCGCGGCTGCGGCTTGGCGGCGAGCCGCTGCAACAGGCGCTCGACGGCGTGCTGGCCGAGATCAAGGGACTTGGCGGGACCGGCGGGATGATCGCGGTCGCTCCATCGGGCGAAGCGGCATGGGGCTTCACCACCCCGGCGATGTATCGCGGCGTGGCCGATGCCGACGGCCGCAGGGTCGCGGTCTATTCCGACGAAGACGAGCGGTAGGGCAGCGCCTCGCGCTCCCATTCGGCCTCGGTCGCGATCGCCCGCCGTTCTTGATCGAGGAAGGTCGCGACCGCCTGGCGCAGGCCGGGATCGGCGAGGAAATGGGTCGAGCGTGAAATCACCGGTTCGTAGCCGCGGGCGAGTTTGTGCTCCCCCTGGGCACCGGCCTGGACCGCCCCCAGGCGGTGGGCAATCGCCCATTCAATCGCCTGGTAATAGCTCAGCTCGAAATGGAGGAAGCGGACCTCTTCGGTCGCCCCCCAATAGCGGCCGTAAAGCGTGTCCGGCCCGACCAGGTTGAGCGCGCCGGCGATCGGCTGGCCGTCGCGGTAGGCGAGGAACAACAGCAAGCGGTCGCCCATGGTCTCGCAGATTTCATCGAAGAAGGCGCGGGTGAGGTAGGGCCGGCCCCATTTGCGGCTGCCGGTGTCTTGGTAGAACGCCCACAAAGCATCCCATTCGGGCGGGCCGATTGCGCTGCCGAGAAGCGCCGCGAACTCGAGCCCGGCGCGGGCGGCGGCGCGCTCCTTGCGGATCGCCTTGCGCTTGCGGCTGGCAAGGCCGGCGAGGAAATCGTCGAACTCGCCATAGCCGCGGTTGAACCAATGATATTGGACGCCGTGGCGGATCAGCCAGCCGCGCCGTTCGCACTCGGCGGCGCCGGCATCGTCGATGAAATTGATGTGGGCCGAGGACAGCCCGTTCTGCAGCGTCACCGTCTCGGCCGCGCCGAGCAATTGCTGCGGAAAGCGGCCGAGCAGCCGCGGACCAGGCACCGGGGTGAACGGCACCGCGACCAATAGCTTGGGATAATATTGCCCGCCGGCGCGGTCGTAAGCCTCGGCCCAGCCGTGATCGAACACATATTCGCCCTGGCTATGGCTCTTGAGATAGGCCGGCGCGGCCGCGACCAGAGTCCCGCTCTGGTCCTCGACCGTGATTGGCGCCGGCGACCAGCCGGT
>JBDSGH010000109.1:0-2881 GCA_039919095.1 Sphingomicrobium sp.
TCCTGGACATATTCGGTCGTGCCCTGGTCGACGTCATAGCCGACGTTGACGATTAGCGTTGCCGCCTGCGGGCTGGCGGCGGGCGCGAAGCCCTGCGCCGCCATCGCCTGCGAGACGTAGCTTCCGAACCGCTGGAATTCGAGGCTGCCGATCAGCCGCTGGTCCATCGGCAGGACGTAATAACTCTGCCCGGCGGGGGCAGGCATCGCCTGGTAACGCGAAACCTGCGCGGGGAATCCGGTGGCGCAACCGGAAAGTCCGATCGCGGTTGCTCCAAGGAGAAGGGCTCCGGTCAATTTGTGGATGATGGTCATGACGCGCCTCGAATCGGACTGAGTCGGAAAATTCCGTGTAGATCCGGGCCCTTAATACTGAAACGCGGCTGAACTGTCGATTAAGCGTGGCGCGGGCGGGACAGGCCGACGGCGTCATAGGCCTGGTCCAGCGTCGGACTGGCCAGCTCGGCGGCCTTGGCCGCGCCCTTGCTCAGCAGCGCATCGAGCATCGCCGGATCGCGCCTAAATTCCTCGAGCCGCGCGCGCAGCGGCGTCAGCAACCCGACCACCGCTTCGGTCAGGGCCGGCTTGAACGCGCCGAACCCTTGCCCGGCAAAGCGGCCCAGCACCTGCTCGACGCGCTCGCCGGTAATGGCCGCGTAGATGCCGACCAGATTGCGCGCTTCGGGTCGCCCGGCGAGCAGCTCGGGATCGTCGGGCAGCGGCTCGGGATCGGTCTTGGCCTTGCGGATCTTCTGCGCGATCAGCTCGTCGCTGTCGGTCAAGTTGATCCGGCTCATGTCGGACGGGTCCGACTTGGACATCTTCGCGGTGCCGTCGCGCAGGGACATGATCCGCGCCGCCGACCCGCCGCCGATGAACGGCTCGGGCGGCACGAACAGATCGACGTCGAAGTCGGTGTTGAACTTGATCGCGATGTCGCGGGCGAGCTCGATATGCTGCTTCTGGTCGTCGCCCACCGGGACATGGGTCGCGCAGTACAGCAGGATGTCGGCCGCCTGCAGCACCGGATAAGCGAACAGCCCGAGCGAGGCGCCCTCGCGGCTCTTGCCCGATTTCTCCTTGAACTGGGTCATCCGGTTGAGCCAGCCGATGCGCGCGGTGCAGCTCAGGATCCAGGCCAGCTCGGCGTGGGCCGGAACCGCGCTGTGGGCGAACACGATCGACTTTTCGGGGTCGATCCCGCTGGCGATCAGCGCCGCCGCCATCTCGCGCACGGAAGAACGCAGCTGGGCCGGATCGAGGTCGACCGTCAGGGCATGCAGGTCAGCAAGGAAGAACAGGCACTCGGCCTCGTCCTGCATCCGCACCCAGCGCAGGATCGCGCCGAGCAGATTGCCGAGGTGGAGGTCGCCGGTCGGCTGAATCCCGGACACCACGCGCATCGCCGGGCGGGGCGTCTCAGCCGGCATCGGCGGTCGGCTTGCGGCGCTTGATCAACGCCCGCAGTTCGTCCTTGTCGGTGCCGCCCAGCAGCCACACCATTGGGAAATAGACCGCCATCCCGCCGCCGACGATGGCGATCACGCCGGCCAGGCGGTGGCCGACCGACCCCGCGAACCAGTCCGCCAGCAGCCAGCGGATAGCAATCAGCACGGCGACCATCGCCGCTCCGGCGAGCAATTGCCGCGCGATCCGCGACGCCAGCCAGCGTTCGATCCGGAAATGCCCGCGGCGGTGGAGGATGACGTAGAGGATGACGCAGTTGAGCCACGAGCAGAGCGCGATGGCCGAGGCCAGGCCGGCGATCCCGAACGGCGGGATCAGCGCGAAGTTGAGCCCGACGTTGGCGAGCAGCACCACGACCGCGGTCTTGACCGGGGTCGCCGTGTCCTGGCGCGCGTAAAAGCCCGGGGTGAGCACTTTGACCAGCACGTAGGCGGGCAGGCCCATGACGATGATCGCCAGCGTCAGCGCAGTGATCGAGGCATCGGCGGCGCTGAACCGGCCGCCCTGGAACAGTGCCGAAACCAGTGGCCCGGCGCTGACGATCAGCGCCAGCGCGGCCGGCAGGCACAGCAGCATCGCAAGCTCCGCCGCCTGGCCCTGGACCTTTGCCGCTTGCTCGCCCTCGCCGGCGCCGACGTGGCGGCTGACCTGGGGCAAGATGGCGGTCCCGAGCGCTGCGCCAATCACCCCCAGGGGCAATTGGTTGAGGCGGTCGGCATAGTTGAAATAGCTCATCGCGCCGGTGCCGATGCGGGTCAGGAAGAAGGTGTCGATGAAGGCGCTGATCTGGTAGACGCCGGCGCCGAGCGTGGCCGGGATCACGACCCTCACGAACTGGCGCACGCCGGGCGTCATCCGCGGCCGGCGGAACTTGAGCACGATCCCGGCGCGGGCGCAGGCGCCGATCAACAGCCCGATTTGCAAGACGCCGCCCGCGGTCACGGCGATCGCCAGCGCGGTCGCGGTGACATGCCCGCCGGTCGGCACCATGATCAGCGCGGTCAGCATCGCCAGATTGAGCAGCGCCGGGGCGAATGCGGCGGCGGTGAAACGCGCCAGCGAATTGAGGATCCCGGCAAACAACGACACCAGACTGATCAGGATCAGATAGGGAAAAGTGATCCGGGTGAGGAACGTCGCAAGCGCCAGTTTCTCGCCGTGGTAGCCCGAGATCGCCGCAACGAAGAGCGGCATGATGATTTCGAACACGACGGTGAACAGGACCAACGTGGGCACGAACACCGCCAGCACTTGCTCGGAAAAATCGCGCGCTTCGCTCTCGCCACCTGGCCCGTGCAGCCGCTGGCTGTAGAGCGGCACGAAACCGGCCGAAAAGGCGCCTTCGCCGAACAATCGGCGGAACGTGTTGGGCAGCCGGAAGGCGACGAAAAACGCGTCGGCCTGCCAGCTCGCGC
>JBDSGH010000110.1:0-2646 GCA_039919095.1 Sphingomicrobium sp.
ATTGCTCCGGCTCGAGGTCAAGTTCGTCCAGAAGCGCACTACCGTATGCAAGTTCGCCGGGCGCGCCTTGGTTGGCGAAAAGCTGGTCGCCGAAGCGCAATTCACGGCGATGATCGCCGACCCGCCCGTCAGCTAGGAACGGCTGACCCGCCAGCCGCTTGTCCCGCGCTCGATCCGGAACGCGCGCGCCAGTTCGCTGCTGGCCAGCATCGCCCCGGGCGACAGATCGGCGACGATTTTCCCATGATCCGCCAGCAGCACGCGGTCGAACGCCTCGACCCGATCAATGTCGTGGAGTGAAACCAGCGCCGCGCAGCCGCCGGTCACCGTCTCACGCAGCAGGCCGAGAGTTTGCAACACCCAATAAGGGTCGAGGTTGGACAGCGGCTCATCGAGCAGCAGCAATTGGGGTGACGGAGCCAGCGCTCGGGCCAGCAGCACCCGGGCGCGTTCGCCGGTCGACAATTCGCTCGCCGGCCGGTCGGCCACGGCGTCCAGTTCCAATTGGTCGAGGAGTTCGGCGATCCGCTTCGAATCCGCCCGCACCAGTCCAAGCGCAATTAGGTCGCGCACGCGGATTGGCCACACCAGGTCGCGCGAGGCCGGCAGAAAGCTCAGCAATGACGGCCGTCGGGCGGGCGGGGCCAGCGCCGCATCCTCGCCCGCGATGATCACTTGTCCGCGGCTGATCTCGACCCCGGCGAGCGCGCGCAGCAGGCTGGTCTTGCCGCTGCCATTGGGACCGATCAGCGCCACCAGTGAGCCCGGTTCGAGGTCGAGGTCGGTCGGGTTTAGCCGCCCGTCGAGGGCGACCCCCAGCGCCTTTAAGAGTGACGTCATGGCGCAAACCGCCGAGTCGTCGTCCGGCGCATTCCGGTTACCAGCCAGATCAGCAGGGGTGTGCCGACGATGGTCGTCAGCATCCCGACCGGAATCACCCGTCCGGCCGGTGCAAAACGCACCGCGAGGTCGGCGACGACCAGCAGCAGCGCGCCGATCGGTGCCGCCGGGAGCAGCGCCCGGCCAGGATGACCGCGACTGACCCGCCGCGCCGCATAAGGCGCGATCAGGCCGACGAAGCCGATCGCTCCGCAGACCGAGACGCAGGCGCCGACCGCGACCGCGCTCAGCGCGACCACTTCCAGCGCTACCCGCCGCGGCGGAAAGCCGAGCGAGGCCGCGACGTCTTCGCCCAGCGCCAACAGGTCGAGCGCGCGCGCCCGCCTCGCCAGCAAGGCGCAAGCCAGCCCGGCCGGGATTAACGCGGCCGCAGCCTGCGCTAGGCTGCGGTCGACAAAGCTGCCCATCAGCCATTCAAAGCTGTCGTAGAAAGCGAACGGGGAGGGGGCGAGCGCCAGCAGCAGGCTGGTTGCCGCTCCGGCGGCCAGCGCGATCGCTACGCCGGCGAGGAGCAAAGCCGCGCTGTCGCTGCGCCGCCCGGCGAGCAGCAGCAGCGCTACCAGCGCCAGTCCCGCGCCGCCGGCACCGAACGCGGCCAGCGCGAGCGGGTCGCTAATCCCGAGCCAATAGCCGCCAAGTACCGCCCCCAGCGCTGCTCCGCTGCTGCTGCCGGTGATGTCGGGCGAGGCGAGGGGATTGGCGAAGGTCGCCTGCAGCGCCGCCCCAGTCGTCCCGAGCACCGCGCCATAGCCCGCCGCAAGCAGGGTCCGCGGCATGCGGATTTCGGTCAGTAGCAGCGTCGCCAGCCCGGGATCGGTCCGGCGCAGCTCGAGCAGCGGCGCCAACGGCACGACCAAATGCACCACCATCAGCACCACCAACGCCGCGCTCAGCAGGGCGATTGAGCGATTCACCGCGCCGCCGCCCGCAGCCGCTCGATCTCGCCGATCATCAGCGGCCCGAGACAGGTCCAGCGGCGGCCTTCGGCGGTCAAGCGCCGCGCCTTCGCCTGGCGGACGATCGGGTGGTCGAGCCAGCGCTGGCCGCTCGACACCTGCGCGCTGCGGTAATTGCTCACCACCAACACCGCTGGCGGCCGCACCAGCATCGTTTCGAGGTCGGCCCGGCCGCCGGGCAAGCCGCGCTGGCTTAGCCCGGCCAGGCGCAGCCATTGTGCCCCGATCGACCCCGGCGCGAGCATCTGGCCGCCGCCCGATAGCCATAAAGCGTCTTTCGAAGTTGCTGGCCGACTGCGCTGCAATTGCGCCAGTTTATCCAGCCATGGCGCGGCCCGGCGCGGTTCGCCGAGCAGCGCCGCGACGGTCCGCAAATTGATCGCCACATCGTCGAGCGAATTGGGCGCCTTGAGCTCAACCGGGCGAATGTCGAGCCGCGCCGCGATCAAGCGCGTGGCGCGCCCGCCGCCGCCCATCGTCAGCATTACGTCGGGCCGGCGGGTCAGCACGTCCTCGATCGACCCGCGGTTGGCCGGATAGCGCCGAGCCTGCTGCCACAGCGGGGATTCCGCGCGATCCTGCGACAGGAAGCTGACGCTGGCGATCTCCCTCGGCCGCGCCAGCAGCAGCAGATATTCGTCGGTGCACAGGTTGAGCGAGGCGATTCTAGCGCCGATCAGCAAAGCGAATGCCGGCATAGACGCTCCTCCCTTCGGTGCGGTAGCCGAATACGTCCTGGTAGGACGCGTCGAACGCATTGGCGGCGCGGGCGAACAGCTCGACCCGGTCG
>JBDSGH010000111.1:0-6678 GCA_039919095.1 Sphingomicrobium sp.
CCCATCATGGTTAGGCCTTGGGCTCTTCGTCGACTTCCGAGAATTCGGCGTCGACGACATCTTCCTCGGCGGGCTTGGCCTCGGCATGAGCCTCGTCGCCGCCGGCACCGGCATCGGCACCACCCGCCGCCTGCGCCTGCTCGTAGATCGCCTGGCCGAGCTTCATCGCCGCCTGGGCTAGAGTCTCGGTCTTGGCGGTCATCGTGTCGGCATCGCCGCCCTCAACTGCGGTCTTCGCTTCACCAAGCGCGGTTTCGATCTCGGTCTTGATCTCGCTCGAGACCTTGTCGCCATGCTCCTTGAGCTGGGCTTCGGTCGAATGGATCAGGCTCTCGGCCTGATTCTTGGCCTCTGCTCCAGCGCGACGCTTCTTGTCCTCCTCGGCGAACTGCTCGGCTTCCTTGACCATCTTCTCGATATCTTCGTCCTTGAGCCCGCCCGACGCCTGGATGCGAATCTGCTGCTCCTTGCCGGTGCCCTTGTCCTTGGCCGACACGTTGACGAGGCCGTTGGCGTCGATGTCGAACGTCACCTCGATCTGCGGCACGCCGCGCGGCGCCGGCGGAATGCCGACGAGGTCGAACTGACCGAGTACCTTGTTGTCGGCGGCCATCTCGCGCTCGCCCTGGAAGACGCGGATGGTGACCGCGTTCTGATTGTCGTCGGCGGTCGAGAACACCTGGCTCTTCTTGGTCGGAATGGTGGTGTTGCGGTCGATCATCCGCGTGAACACGCCGCCCAAAGTCTCGATGCCGAGGCTGAGCGGGGTCACATCGAGCAGCAGGACGTCCTTGACGTCGCCCTGAAGCACGCCGGCCTGGATCGCCGCGCCCATTGCGACGACCTCATCGGGATTGACCCCGGTATGCGGTTCCTTGCCGAAAAATTCCTTCACCACTTCGCGCACGCGGGGCATCCGCGTCATGCCGCCGACGAGCACCACTTCGGCGATGCCCTTGGCTTCGAGCCCGGCATCCTTGAGCGCCTTCTTGCACGGCTCAAGCGTCCGCTTGATCAAATCGTCGACCAGCTTCTCGAGGTCGGCTCGGGTAATCGTCTCGACCAGGTGGAGCGGCGTCGTCGCCCCACCTTCCATGCGCGCGGTGATGAACGGCTGGTTGATCTCGGTCGACGCGGCCGACGACAGCTCGATCTTGGCCTTTTCGGCGGCTTCCTTGAGCCGCTGCAGCGCCAAGCGGTCGCCGCGCAGGTCGATGCCTTCCTTGGCCTTGAACTTGTCGGCGAGGTAATCGACGATCTTGGCGTCGAAGTCCTCGCCGCCCAGGAAAGTGTCGCCGTTGGTCGACTTGACCTCGAACACGCCGTCGCCAATCTCGAGGGTCGAGATGTCGAACGTGCCGCCGCCAAGGTCATAAACCGCGATCGTCTTGCCGTCCTGCTTCTCGAGCCCGTAGGCGAGCGCCGCCGCGGTCGGCTCGTTGATGATCCGCAGCACTTCCAGACCGGCGATCTGGCCGGCGTCTTTGGTCGCCTGGCGCTGCGCGTCGTTGAAGTAAGCGGGGACCGTGATCACCGCCTGGGTGACGGTCTCGCCGAGATAGGCCTCGGCGGTTTCCTTCATCTTCTGGAGGATGAACGCGGAGATTTGCGACGGCGAATAATCCTTGCCGCCGGCATGCACCCAAGCGTCGCCGTTGGGACCTTTAACGATCTTGTACGGCACCAGCTCGGTGTCTTTCTTGGTGATCGGATCGTCAAACCGGCGACCGATCAGGCGCTTGACCGCGAACACCGTATTGTCGGGGTTGGTGACCGCCTGGCGCTTGGCCGGCTGGCCGATCAGCCGCTCGCCATCCTTGGTGAACGCGACGACCGACGGAGTGGTGCGCGCACCT
Organism: Sphingomicrobium sp.; assembly: GCA_039919095.1. GTDB lineage: Bacteria > Pseudomonadota > Alphaproteobacteria > Sphingomonadales > Sphingomonadaceae > Sphingomicrobium. The sequence goes on from JBDSGH010000111.1 coordinate 1,857, forward strand.
TCCGAATTCTCAATGACTTTGGGCTTGCCACCTTCCATCACAGCAACGCAGCTGTTGGTGGTGCCCAAGTCGATTCCAATGACCCTGGCCATATAATTCCCTCTTCATTTGCCCCTCGGCCTAGACACGGCCGAACACTGATTACGGAGGCGATATAGGGGGCCGAACGCCGACGACAAGGCATCCCGCCACGGCTTCGCGCCGGCAATTTCTTCATCTATTCAGGCGGTGGGCAGTGCCAGGGGGTGCGAGTGGAAGGATTGGCGAGCGGCGCGTGGCTCAACCGCGAGCGGGTAATCCGCATCGCGTTGCTGTTCGGCCTGGTCTCCGCCGCCTCGCTGCTCTGGCTGTTCGCATTCTCTCATGGCACGCTCGACCCGCTCGGGCGCCCGCTCGGCACCGATTTCTCCAACGTGTGGACCGCGGGCAAGATGGCGCTCGACGGTCGCGCTGCCGAGGCCTGGACCTGGTCGGAGCATTTCGCGGTCCAGCGCGCGCTCCATCACAAGGCCGATGTCGACGTGTTTGGCTGGCACTACCCGCCGCCGTTCCTGCTGGTCGCGGCCCTACTTGCGCAATTGCCGTATGTGCCGGCGCTGATCGTCTGGCAGCTCGCCACCTTGATCCCGTTCGCGTGGATGATGCTGCGGCTGGTGCCGCGGCGCGAGACGCTGCTGCTGGCGCTCGCTGCGCCGGTCACACTGATCTGCCTGACCCACGGCCATAACGGTTTCCTCACCGCGCTCCTGCTGGGCGGCGCGCTGAAAATGCTCGACAGAAGGCCGCTGGTCGCCGGGCTGCTGTTCGGCTGCCTGATCTACAAGCCGCAGTTCGCGCTGATCCTGCCGCCGCTGCTGCTCGCCTGCCGCAGCTGGCGTGCGATCGGCGGCGCAATCCTCTCGGCCGGACTGTTGATCGGGCTGACGCTCGCCTTGTGGGGCTGGCCAGTGTGGCAGGCGTTCCTCGACAGCCTCCCGCTGACCCGCAGCGTGGTGATCGAGCAAGGTTCGACCGGCTTTTTCAAGATCATGAGCCCATTCGCCGCGATCCGGATGTGGGGCGGCGGCATTGCGCTGGCTTACGCGGTGCAACTGGTGGCGACGCTGGCGGCGATCGCGGCGGTGGTTTGGGTCGCCTGGACCAGGCAACGGCCGATGCTGCGCAACGCTATGGTCTGCGCCGCGGTGCTGATCGCCACGCCCTACGTGCTCGATTATGATTATGTGGTGCTGCTGCCGGCGCTCGCCTTCCTCTGGCTCGACGGCGAGGAGCAGGGCTTCCTGCGCTGGGACAGGACGCTGATGGCGCTGGTGTGGGCCGCGCCGATCACGGCCCGGCAGGTCGCCCAGTTCACTTATCTGCCGCTCGGCCTGGCCACAGTTGTCATCGTCGCGGTCATCGCCCTCCGGCGCGTCACGGCATCGCCATCCCGCCATTCACATGCAGCGTCTGGCCGGTGACGTACCCGGCTTCCTTCGACGCGAGATAGACCGCCGCCGCGCCGATATCGTCCCCGCTGCCCATCGCACCGGCCGGTATCCGCGCGAGAATCGCCTCCTTCTGAGCATCGCTCAGCGCATCCGTCATCGCCGAAGTCATGAACCCAGGCGCGACGCAATTGACGGTAATGCCGCGCGTAGCGAGCTCGATTGCCATCGCTTTCGACAGCCCGATCAGCCCGGCTTTGGCGGCGACGTAATTTGCCTGGCCCGGGTTGCCGGTCACCGCCACCACCGAGGTTACCGAGATGATCCGACCAAAGCGCGCCTTCATCATCGGTCGCGCCGCCGCCCGCATCAGACGGAATGCCGCCTCGAGGTTGACGCGGATGACTTCGTCCCATTCCTCGTCCTTCATCCGCATCGCCAGATTGTCGCGCGTGATGCCGGCATTGTTGACCAAAATGTCGAGCTTGCCGCCCAATGCCTCGAGCGCCTGCGGCACGAGTGCATCGACCGCCGCGCCATCGGCAAGGTTGCACGGCAGCGCGACATGGTTGCCGCCCAGACCGGCGCGAAAGCGCTCGAGCTTGTCGACATTGCTGCCCGAAACCGCCAGCCGCGCGCCCTGCCCCGCCAGCGCCTGCGCGATCGCCGAGCCGAGCCCGCCGGAAGCGCCGGTGACCAGCGCGGTCATGCCCGACAAATCGAACATCATGCGATCTCCTTGGCCAGCGCTTCAATGTCGGCGATGGTGACGACGCTCGTCACCTCGACCTCGGGCGCGGTGCGTTTGACCATTGGCCCAAGCACCTTGCCGCCCAGTTCGACGAACCGCTCGACCCCGGCGTCGGCCATCGCCGCCACGCTTTCGCGCCAGCGGACCATGCCGGTGACCTGCTCGACCAGCAATGCGCGGATCCGGTCCGGGTCGGTTTCCGCCGCGGCGGTGACGTTCGCATAAATCGGCACCACCGGATCGCCGACGACGATATAGCTCAGCGCATCTTGCATCGCCTCGGCCGCGGGCTGCATCAGCGGGCAGTGGAACGGCGCCGACACCGGCAGCAGCACGGCGCGCTTGGCGCCCATGTCCTTGGCCATTGCAACCGCCCGGTCGATCGCGTCCTTGTGCCCCGACAGCACCACCTGGCCGGGATCATTGTCGTTGGCGACGGTGCACACTTCGCCCTGCGCCGCGGCGTCGGCGATAGTCTGCGCCAGCGCGACGTCGGCACCGAGCAGCGCGGCCATCGCGCCAATCCCGACCGGCACCGCGGCCTGCATCGCCTGTCCGCGCAGCTTGAGCAGCTTGGCAGTAGTGGCAAGGTCGAACGCCCCCGCCGCGCATAGCGCCGAATATTCGCCGAGGCTGTGGCCGGCAACGAACCGCGCCGCCTTGGCGAGATCGACATGGCCCTCGCGAGTCAGCGCAGCGAACACCGCGAGCGCGTTGGCCATGATCGCGGGTTGGGCATTTTCTGTGAGCCGCAGCGCATCGTCGGGGCCGTCGCGCATCAAACGGAACAGGTTCTGGCCGAGTGCCTCGTCGACAGTCTCGAACACGTCGCGCGCGGCGCGGCTGGCTTCGCTTAACGCGCTGCCCATGCCGACCGATTGGCTGCCTTGCCCGGGAAAAAGGAATGCGCGCATTTTTTGCCTTGATGATTTAGCGTTCGCGGCGCGGACTAGGCCGGGCGCATGAATATGCCAAGTCCGCGAAGGGGGAACACACCGAATGGCGAGCGAGAGCGACGGCGACAGTCAGCAGATGGGCCTGTGGATGACCACCGCTTTGGTCATCGGCACGATCATTGGCGGCGCAATCTTCATGCTGCCGGTCAGCCTTGCACCGCTCGGGCTCAACGCCGTCATCGGCTGGGTCATCAGCGGCACCGGCGCCTTGTGCATCGTGTTCGGCCTCGCCCAGATCTCGCGCTTTGGCGGCGAGGGCATCCAGGCCAATATCGAACGCGAGTTCGGGTCGACCTTCGGCTTCCTCGCGACCTGGTCGTTCTGGGTCTCCAATTGGGTTGCGCAGGCTTCGGTGGCGATCGCCGTGGGGTCCGCCTTGACCTTCATCGGTCCGCAATTCGGCGGGCCGGGCGCGGTCCTTCCGATCGCCATCGGCTCGGTCGTGCTGCTAACCTTGGTCAATGCCATTGGGGTGCGCGCTGCCGGCGGGCTGTCGATCGTCACCGTGGCGATCAAGATCCTGCCGTTGCTGGCGGTGATCTGGCTGTTCGTCGACCGCGGCGCCAGCGGGGCCGCCTATGAACCGTTCGCTCCGGCGCCGATCACCTTCGCCAATGTCGCGACCGCGACCGCTCTCACTTTCTTCGCGCTGACCGGCTTCGAAGCCGCAACCGCGCCGGTGTGCAAGATCCGCGATGCCTCGCGCAACATCCCCCGCGCGCTGATCGGCGGGACGGCGTTCGTCGCTGTGCTTTATCTGATCGCCGGAACCAGCGTCCAGATGCTGTTGCCGGCCAGCCTGGTCGCGGCCTCGCCGGCTCCGTTCGCCGACGCTTTGGTGTCCCACTGGGGCCATGGCGCCGCGTCCTTTGCCGCGCTGGGGATCGCGATCAGCGCCTTTGGTTGCCTCAACTGCCTGATCCTGGGCACCGGCGAGCTGGGTTATTCGATGGCGCTGCGAGGCGACCTGCCGTCGGTGATGACCCGCACCCGCGGCGCCAACACGCCGATCGTTGCCCAGCTGGTCGGGACCGGCGTGACCATCCTGTTGCTACTCGCCAACAGCAGCCGCAGCACCGCCAACCTCTATACCTTCATCATCCTGCTTTCGACCGCGGCGGTTATCGTGGTCTATCTCGCCGGTGTGCTCGCCGCGTGGAAGGCGAGCCCGGCGTTAGGCGCCCGCGCAATCTTCGTCGTCGCTCTGTTGTTCATCGCCTTTGCGATTTACGGGACCGGCCTCGAAGCGAGCCTGTGGTGCCTGGTGCTGCTCGCCGCGGGCCTCGCCATCCGGACCGTCATGCGGCGCCTCAATTCGCGCGCAGCCAACCCGGCGACGGAGGCCGCTCCAGTCTAGCCTCGGGGACCAGCCGGCGTAGTTTCTGGGCGAAGCTGCGCAGGCACACTTCGCTCGTCCCGAGCGGCCCGGCGACATAGCTTGGCGATTGCATGCCAAGCTGGACTCGGGTGATCAGCTCGGTGTCCTCGGCGTTGACCCGGCGGTTGATGCGCCAATTGAGGTAGCGCGCCGCCTTCATCTCGCGGCGGTCGTCGGCCAGACCGTAGCTGACCTCGCGCAGCACGGTCTCGGTCGCGCTGACCGGCAGGAACTGCATGAAGTCGACCTGGTCGGGATAGATGTCGAACGCGATGTTGGGGAACAGCTTGTAATACAGCCACTTGCGGCG
>JBDSGH010000112.1:0-3674 GCA_039919095.1 Sphingomicrobium sp.
GAATTCGCCGGCATCTTCCACCAGTTCGGAAGCCGCGTGACGCTGGTCAACCGGACCGAGACCATGCTTCGCCAGTACGACCAGCAACTGGTCGACCGGCTGATGCAGATCTCGGTTTCCAAGGGCATCCATTTCGAATTCAACAGCACGTTCAAGTCGATCGCCAAGAGTGCCGACGGGACGCTCCACCTGACGATGGAGGGGTGCGACGACATGGACGCCAATGCGGTGCTGTTCGCGGTCGGGCGCAAGCCCAATGTCGAAGGGCTGGGGTGCGAAGCCGCCGGGGTCGCGGTCGGCGACAGGGGCCAGATCAAGGTCGATGATGACAATCGCACGTCGGTGCCGTCGATCTTCGCGGTCGGCGACGTCACCGACCGGGTTCAGCTGACTCCGGTTGCGATCCGCGAAGGCCAGGCGTTCGCCGACACCTTCTTCGGCAACACCCCGACCCGGGTCGATTACAGCTGCATCCCGTCGGCGGTGTTCAGCCATCCGCCGCTCGCCGGGGTCGGCATGACCGAAGGTGTCGCGCGCAACACGCTGGGATCGGTCAAGACCTTCACCTCGGACTTCCGGGCGATGAAGAACGTCATGGCCGGGCGGACGGAACGGTCGCTCTACAAACTGGTGCTCGACGGCGAGACCGACCAGGTCGTCGGGGTCCACATGATCGGCCCGGATGCGCCCGAAATCCTCCAGGCGGCGGCGATCGCGGTCAAGGCCAAGCTCAAAAAGAGCGATTTCGACGCGGTCATCGCGCTCCACCCGACGATGGCCGAGGAATTGGTGCTGATGCGCTAGGAGCGGCCGGTCTTGGATTGCGACTGGCGGTGACGTGGCTGCCATCGCTGCGAACCAGCTCGAAACCGGTCGCACTATTGCCCGCCACCGCGAACGTCAGCTGCTCATAGGGTTCGTCCTGGAACGCGAACTGGTTGGCGGCGATCGCCACAATCGGATGTTTTGGAGCGCCATTGCGCTGGAACATCAGCTGGCCGTTTTCGAGGGTCACTGATCGTTCGCCGAACTGGCCGGCATAAGCCGACAGCGGGAGTGCGGTCGTTACCGGATCGACCTGGGCGGACAGCACGACGGCATAGGCATCAAGCAACGCTTTTTCTGCCGATGCAGCGGTTGCGGCAATTTTGCGCATGGCGTGGACCTGGGCGACCTCGAGCGCCTTGGCGGCCGGGACCGGGTCGGTAGGCGCAATGCCGACGCCCTCCCAATCCTTGCCGGTCGATGCGAGCACCGCCCGGCCGACCGAGACGCTGATCACGAAGCCGCCGGGGACGGCGAAGAAGGCGTTGCGAAACCCAGCGCCGGCGGTGTTCTCGCCGATGATCTCGCCGAGCTTGAACCCGGCGACGTGGCCGGTGAACTCTTCGGCGGCACTCGCAGTCATGCCGCTGGTCAGCACATAGAGCGGCTTGCCGACCATTCGGCCCGTAGGAAGCGCGGCCAGGCTCGACAGCGTGTTGACCCGGTTCGCACCCATATGGAAGGTAACGATCGGCCGGTTGGGCGCGAGGAAATGGCTGATCATATATTGGACTGCCTCGGGGCTTCCGCCGCCGTTGAAGCGCAAGTCGATGATCGCCGCGTCGCCGCTGCTGAGGAAGCCCATCGCCTGGTCGATCGCCTTGGCGGCATCCGGGCCGGCCCAGACGAAGCCGTTATATTCGATATAGCGGATATTGCCGGGGAGCAGCTTCATCTGGACGATGCCGTGATTGCGGCGCTCGGCGGCGCGGATATCCGCGGCGGTCGGCGGCGCATCGTCGTCGCCCGCCCCGGGCGGCTGCGCGGCAAGCTCGGTCGAGCCCGCCGGATCATAAGCAACCGACAAATGCTTGTCGTGCGCGACACTCTTCAAATCCTGGTTGATCCGGTCGGCCAGGATGTTCGGGTCGGATACGGCGTAGCGGCCTTCGGCGAGGCCCTTGGCAAGTATTGCGTCGAGCTTCGGGCGAACCTCCGGAAGCACATAATTCTGGCTCAGGATGTGGCGGATTCCGGCTACGGCGGCTTTGCCGTCGACGGTCGCCGCAGTGGATGCCGGCTGCGCCGTTGCGGCCACCGGAGCAAGCGGCAGGGCGGCGGCCAAGAATAAGCCGGTAACGTACGCTTTCATATCAATCCCCTGGCTCGCTCAGAGCGCTATTGGAGCCGGGCGGGCGGTCCGGCGCAATTGAATTGGGGTGCAGGGAAGGGTTGCCCGACAGGGTTTTTCGCTGCGATACGAAGGCGAATCCGCGCAAACGCTGCACCGGTCGAAACCGGCCGGTCTGGCCGCGGTGGATTGCGCCGATGCCATGCGCTCTGCATGGACGGTTTTCATAAGTGGGGAATCACGTGCACGACGCGATCATTATTGGTGCCGGCCACAATGGCCTGACTTGCGCTTATTATCTGGCCAAGCGCGGGCTCAAGGTGGCGGTGCTGGAACGGGCGACAACGGTCGGCGGGGCGGCGGTAACCGACGAGTTCCTGCCAGGCTATCGCAACTCGGCCGCGGCCTACACCGTCAGCCTGCTTAACCCGACTGTCATCCGCGACCTCGAGCTCGAGCGTCACGGGCTCAAGGTGGTGCTGCGCAAGACCGACAATTTCCTGCCCGGCGACGGCGATTATCTGCTCGCCGGACGCGGCGGGCTGACCCGGCGCGAGATCGCCCGCCACGTCAAGGCCGACGGCGAAGGCTATGATCGCTACATCGCCGAGCTCGAGGCGGTCGTGCCGTTGCTCAAGAAATGGCTGCTGAAGGCGCCGCCCAATGTCGGCGACGGGGTCAGCGGCCTAGCCAAATTGCTCGGGCTGGGGCGCGACATGGTCGGCCTGTCGACCAAGGAAATTCGGATCGTCCACGACTTCGCGACGCGCAGCGAAGCCGAGATATTGAACCGCCATTTCGAAGGTGATTTGGCCAAGGCGCTGTTCGGGTTCGACGGCGTGGTGGGCAATTTCGCCTCGCCTGACGCGCCCGGCACCGCCTATGTGCTGCTCCACCATCTGTTCGGCGAGGCGGCCGGAGTGCCCGGCGCCTGGGGCCACGCGATCGGCGGGATGGGCGCGATCACCCAGGCGATGGCCGCGGCCTGTGTCGAGGCCGGGGTCGAGATCAGCCTCGAAGCGCCGGTGGCGCAGGTGCTGGTCGATGGCGGCAAGACGGCGGGGGTGGTGCTCGAGTCTGGCGAGGAGATTGCGGCCAGCGTGGTGGCGGCCAACGTCGGGCCGGCGTTGCTGTTTCGGCGCATGGTCGATGCGGGCGACCTGCCCGCCGACTTCAACCGACGCATCGCGGGTTTCAAGACCGGCAGCGGCACCTTCCGGATGAACGTCGCACTCAGCGAACTGCCCTCGTTCACCGTGCTGCCGGGCGTGGAAAAGGCCGAGCACCACACTGCCGGGATCATCATCGCCCCGGGCATGGATTACATGGACCAGGCGTTCATCGACGCGCAGCAGTTCGGCTGGTCGAAGGCGCCGATCGTCGAGATGAAGCTGCCAAGCACGGTCGACGACAGCCTTGCCCCGCCGGGTCAGCACGTCGCCAGCCTGTTCTGCCAGCAGTTCGATCCGGCAGTCGATTGGGACATCCACCGCGAAGAGGTCGCTGACCTGATTATCGATACGGTCAACCACCACGCGCCCAATTTCAAGGCCAGCGT
>JBDSGH010000113.1:0-5484 GCA_039919095.1 Sphingomicrobium sp.
CAGGATTCATGAGCATCCGGACCATTTTGGTCGATGACGAGCCCCTTGCGACCCAGGGCCTGCAATTGCGGCTGCAGGCGCACGACGACATCGAGGTCGTCGCGACGGCCGCCAACGGCCGCGAGGCGATCCGCGCGATCAAAACCAACAAGCCGGACCTGGTTTTCCTCGACATCCAGATGCCCGGCTTCGACGGATTCTCGGTGATCCAGGGGATGATGGAAGTCGAGCCGCCGCTGTTCGTGTTCGTCACTGCCTACGGCGATCACGCGCTTCGCGCGTTCGAGGCCCAAGCGGTCGATTATCTGATGAAGCCGGTCGACGAAGACCGCCTCGCCGCAACGCTCGACCGGGTCCGCCAGCGGCTGACCGAAAAGCGTGGCGCGGAAGAGGCCGAGCGTCTGAAGGAAGTCCTGGTGGAGCACGCCCCCGAGGCAGCGGAATCGCTCGCCGAGGAGACCGCCGGCGACGCCCCAGCGGCCAATCGCTTCGAGAAGATGATCAACATCAAGGACCAAGGCCAGATCTTTCGGGTCGACGTCGACACCATCGAGCGGATCGATGCCGCCGGCGATTACATGTGCATCCAGACCGGCGACAACACGCTGATCCTGCGCGAAACCATGAAGGATCTCGAGAAGCGGCTCGATCCGAGGCGCTTCCAGCGGGTTCACCGCTCGACCATCGTCAACCTCGACCTCGTCCGGCAGGTCAAACCGCACACCAATGGCGAGTGCTTCCTGGTGCTCGATTCGGGCGCCCAGGTGAAAGTCAGCCGAAGCTACCGCGATGTCGTCGCAAGGTTCGTTCACTAAGGCTCGCGATGGCCGCGACGCGATGATCGCGATACGTAAGGGCAAGGTGACCGGCGGCGGGATTGGGAAATCGTAAGGAAATGGCCATCGGGAGCGAAGGTGCGCCGGCCTAAACCGTCAATCCTCCCCAACCCCCCAGGAGGCATTGATGACCCGGACCTACCACACGACCGCGCTGCTGATCGCCGGACTTCTCGCGACCGGCGCCGTGCAGGCCAAGACCGCCGCTCCGGCCAAGCCGGCCGCCACTGCAAAGATGGCGGTCGCCAAGCCCAAGATCAGCATGGCCCAGGCACGCACCACCGCGCTCAAGCTCGCGCCCGGCAAAATCACCAAGAGCGAGTATGAGAAGGAAGGCGGCGGCTGGCGCTATTCGTTCGACATCCAGCAGAAAGGCCACATCCAGGAAATTGGCATCGATGGCCAAACCGGCAAGGTGGTTGAGAACAAGTCCGAAGGGAAAGTCGATCACGACTGATCCTCGCCACGACCGCAGATGAAAATCCTCCTCGCCGAGGATGACATTGAAATGGCCGAGTTCGTCGCCCGCGGGCTCGACGAACTCGGCCATAATGTGGTCCGCGCGACCAGCGGTATCGACGCGCTGCACCTCGCCACGACCGAACCGTTCGACCTCGCCCTGGTCGACCGCATGCTGCCCGAGATGGACGGCATCGCGGTCCTTCGCCGGCTACGCGCGGCCAAGATCGAAACCCCGGTGCTGTTACTGACCGCGCTCGGGCGGATCGAGGACCGGGTCGAAGGCCTCGACGCGGGCGCCGACGATTATCTGGTCAAGCCGTTCGCATTTTCCGAACTTGCGGCGCGGATCAACGCCCTCGCCCGGCGCGGACCGATCAATTCACCGGCGACCCGGTTCGAATGCGGGTCCTTGTCGATGGACCTGTTGCGCCGCGAAGTGCGCCGCGACGGCGACGCCATCGCGCTCCAGCCGCGCGAATTCCGCCTGCTTGAGGAACTGCTCCGCAACGGCGACCGCGCGGTCACGCGGACGATGCTGTTAGAGCGTGTCTGGGGATTTCATTTCGACCCCCAGACCAACATCGTCGAAACCCACATCAGCCGCATGCGCGGCAAGCTTAATGAGGGTGGCCGTCCCGACCTGATCGAGACCGTCCGCGGCGTCGGCTATCGGATGCGGCCGGTTGACGAAGCTTAGCAACAGCGCCGCCTACCGGATCGCTTTCGCTTACTCGGCCGCAATCGCGGTCGGCATCGCCCTGCTCGGGACGGTGATCTTCTGGGCGATGCACATTGCCTTCACCCGCCAGATCGATGCGATGATCACCGACGAGGCCCAGACCCTGCTGTACGAATACCGGCCCAATCAGCCCGCCGAGCTGGCCGACGCGATCACCCAGCGCGAGCGGCTCAGCGCCGGGGCCAAGCTGTATTACGCGGTGTTCGAGCCCGACGGCCGGCGGGCCATGGGTTCGCTCAACGCGGCGATGCCCGAGCTTGGCATGCACGACATTCCGTTTGTCGATCGAGCGGGCGGGACCGACGCCGCGCGCGGGCTGGCGATTGAGCTGCCCGACCATCGCCGGCTGGTGGTCGCCGCCGACCGCGAATGGATCGAACGGATCGACGACACCGTGCTCGGCACGTTCGCCGTCGGGTTCGTCGTCCTGATCGGTCTCGGGATCGGCGGCGCGCTGTTGCTCGGCGGCTATTTGCAGCGCCGATTGCGGGCGATCGGCAATGCCGCCGAGGGGATCATTGGCGGCAATATCCGGCGGCGCATCCCGATCAGCGAGCGCGGCGACGAATTCGACCAGCTCGCCCAAGTCCTCAATGCCATGCTCGAGGAGATCGAACGGCTGCTGGAGAATTTGCGCCAGGTGTCGAGCGACGTCGCCCACGACCTGCGCAGCCCGCTGACCCATTTGCGCAACGCACTCGAAAGCGCGCTTGGTGGCAGCGCCGCCGTCGACGCGCGCGAGCAGGTCATCGGCGAAGCCATCGCCCGGGTCGACGGCATCCTCTCGCTGTTCGCCGCGATCCTGCGCATTTCCGAGGTTGAAAGCGGCGAGATCCGCCGCTTGTTCAAATCGGTCGATTTGAGCGCCTTGGTTACCGACCTCGCCGAAAGTTATGCGCCCGCAGTCCGCGAGGCCGGCCGCTCGCTGAGCTGGACGATTGCGCCCGGGCTGACAATCACCGGCGATCGCGAGCTGATCGCCCAAGCGGTGACCAACCTGCTGGAAAATGCCCAGCGCCACACGCCGGCTGGTACCGACGTACACATCGGTCTCCAGCATGTTGGCCAGTCGATCGAGATTTCGGTCGCCGATAACGGTCCCGGCGTGGCGCCGGCCGATCGCGACCGGATTGCGCACCGTTTTATCCGCCTGGAGAGCAGTCGGACGCGAGCTGGGCACGGACTCGGGCTAAACCTGGTGGCGGCGGTCGCGAGATTACACCGCGGTCGTTTGCGATTTGCCGACAATGCTCCCGGGCTGATCGCCGCGATCGACTTTGCCGTGGACCAGTCCTTGCGACCGGATTGATTTTTCGTAACGGGGCAGCCGCTTTCATCGCTGCTATGCGTTGTATCCGAATACGCGTCTAACTCAGGAAATTCATATGAACGACCGCCTTATGAGTAGCCGCGAGATGGCTGACGAATTGGTCAGCAAGGTGCCCGCGGTCACGCTCGGCTTCTGGATCATCAAGATCCTCGCCACTACGCTTGGCGAGACCGGCGGCGACAGCGTCACTATGTCGTGGCTCGGCGAAACCACCGCCCACCCGGTGCCCAACGGCTATCTGATCGGCACCGCCATGTTCGGGCTGGTGCTGGTTGCTTTGGTATGGCTTCAGATCCGCGCCCGAAGCTTCAACCCGTGGTTGTATTGGGCGACCATCATCGCCTCGACCACGGCCGGCACGACGCTGGCCGATTTCGCCACGCGCAGCCTTGGCATCGGTTATCCCGGCGGCTCGATCCTGCTGCTCAGCCTGGTCCTGATTTCGCTGTACACCTGGCACCGCGCGCTCGGCACGATCGACGTCAATAGCGTCGCGACCGCCCGGGCCGAGACTTTCTACTGGATCACCATCACTTTCTCGCAGACGCTGGGCACTGCGCTCGGTGACTGGGTGGCCGATGCCGGCCTGGGTTACTCCGGCGGCGCGGTCGTATTCGGCGCGGCGCTGGCGGTGCTCGCGATCCTCTATTTCGCGACCAGCATCAGCCGCGTCGGGCTGTTCTGGGCGGCGTTCATCCTCACTCGCCCATTGGGCGCGACGGTCGGCGACTGGCTCGACAAGCCGCTCGAGAAGGGTGGCCTGGCATTCAGCCGGCCGCTTGCCTCGGCCGTGCTGGCGGTGGTGATCACTGCGCTCGTCCTGCTGCTGCCTCAGCGTCCGGGGCGCCACCCCGGCACAGTCGAAGCGACGACGTAAGCGGTCCGTTGGTCGATGGCCGGTTGGCGCGGCGGGCCGAGGATTGCTATGCGCGCGCCATGACGAAATCCCGCTGGCTCGGAGCCGCCGCCGCTTTTTCCATTTTCGCCATCGCCGCGTGCGACGTGGCCAACGGCCCGCAGAACAACGGCGCGGCGCCGGCCGCCGCCGGGCAGCCCGCCGCAGTCGATAAACTGGCGCGGGTCGAGATGAACGCCGACACGTCCTATCTGACCGACGAAGAAAAGCAGGTGGTCAATCTGCTCAACCAGGCGGCCGACTTGCTCAACCCGATTTACCTGCGTCAGGTGTCGGCCGACAATCCGCGCTTGCGCGACGAGATCGCCGCCAAGAACGATCCTGCGCTGCTCGAGCGCTTCGATGGCTTCATGGGCCCGTGGGACGAAGTCGATGAGGACAAGCCATTCTTCGGCGATTCAAAGCGCCCGGTCGGCGGTGGCTTTTATCCGGCCGACCTGACCAAGGAGCAGTTCGACGCCTATCTGGCCGCGCATCCGGCTGAGGCCGAAGCGCTCAAGAGTCCCTACACGGTGGTCAAGCGCGAGGGCGATAGGCTGGTCGCGGTGCCGTACAGCCAGGAATATAAGCAGTGGCTCGAGCCGGCCGCCCAGGCGATGGAAAAAGTGGCGGCGATCACCACCAATCCGTCGCTCAAGAAGTTCCTGACGCTGCGCGCCAAGGCGTTCCGCAATGACGATTATTTCGAGAGCGAGCTGGCGTGGATGGACCTGAAGGACACGCCAATCGAATTCGTCATCGGCCCTTACGAAACCTACACCGATGGCCTGTACGGCGCGAAGACGGCGTTCGAAGGCTATGTCACGCTGCGCAATCCCAAAGAATCCGCCGCGCTCGACATCTACAAGAGCCATTTGCGCGAGATGGAGGCCAACCTTCCGGTCGAGGAGAAGTACAAGAACTTCCAGCGCGGTTTTGAATCGCCGATCGCGGTGGTCGACCAGATCCATGCCGGCGGCGACAGCAACCATGGCATCCCGAGCATCGCCTTCAACCTGCCCAACGACGAGAAGGTACGCGAGGCCAAGGGCGCCAAGAAGGTCATCCTGCAGAATTTGCTGGGCGCAAAATACGACCGCATCCTGCAGCCGATGGCGGGCCTGGTGCTGGTCCCCGACCAGGCGAGCCAGGTCAACAAGCGCTACATGTACATGGAGACGCTGTTCCACGAGCTGTCGCACAGCCTCGGGCCGGGATCGAT
>JBDSGH010000114.1:0-2502 GCA_039919095.1 Sphingomicrobium sp.
CATTGTCCCAGCGCTGCTCGGCGAAGCTCTCGCAATGCCAGGTGGGCAGCGGCCGATCCATGGCGATGAACCATTGCGGGGTGCAGCGGTAAATGACCTTGGCCTTCGACCGCCACGAATGCGGGTAGCTGTGCGAGAAGTCCGCGCTGGCCGCGAGCAGCGCTCCCGCCTCGCGCAGGTCCGTGCAGATCGGCCCGTCGGGCGCGTTGAACTTGTTGTTGATGACCGAGCCCTGGCCACCGAGCCAAGCCCAGTCGGCGCGATACTTGCCGTCGCCCTCGACCGCGAACACCGGGTCGATGCCGTTGGCCTTGCACAATTCGAAATCGTCGACGCCATGGTCGGGCGCCATGTGGACCAGGCCGGTGCCCTGGTCGGTCGTGACGAAATCGCCTGGCAGGAACGGCCGCGGCCTGGCGAAAAACCCGCCGAGATGGTGCATCGGGTGGCGGGCGACCATTTTCTCGAATGTACTGCCCTTTAGTAAGCCAAGCCCCTTGTCTACCTTGCCGACGCCAAGTCTTTTGAGCACTGCTTCTTCTAATTGCAGCGCATAAATGAAGGTTTCACCTCCGATTATCGCGGCCAGGTATTCGACCTCCGGTCCATAGGCGATCGCTTGGTTTACTGGGATGGTCCAAGGCGTTGTTGTCCAAACCAGCGCCTTGGCGCCGATTAGGCTCGGTTCGGCCGGCGCTTCGACGATCTCGAACGCGACGTCGATCTGGGTCGAGACAATGTCCTCATATTCGATCTCGGCCTCGGCCAGCGCGGTCTTTTCGACCGGCGACCACATCACCGGCCGGGCACCGCGAAACAGCTGGCCGCTCTCGGCGAATTTCATCAGCTCGGAAACGATCGTCCCTTCGGAATCGAAATCCATCGTCAGATAGGGGTGATCCCAGTCGCCGCCGATGCCGAGCCGCTTCAATTGCTCGCGCTGGGTGTCGACCCAATGCTGGGCGTAGGCGCGGCATTCGGCGCGGAACTCGAGCAGCGGTACCTGGTCCTTGTCGAGCTTCTTCTTGCGGTATTGCTCCTCGATCTTCCACTCGATCGGCAGGCCGTGGCAGTCCCAGCCGGGAACGTAGGGTGCGTCCTTGCCGAGCAAAGTCTGGGTCCGCACCACCATGTCCTTAAGCGTGTGGTTGAGCGCGTGGCCGATGTGGATGTCGCCATTGGCGTAGGGTGGGCCGTCGTGGAGGATGAATTTGGTCCGGCCGGCGCGGGCCATGCGGAGTTGGCCATACAAATCCTGTTCCTGCCACTGGGCGAGGATCACCGGCTCCTTCTGCGGCAGCCCGGCCTTCATCGGAAAGCCGGTCTTGGGCAGGAACACGGTGTGGCGGAAATCGGGCTTGGTTGGAGCGTCGGACATTGAGGCGGCGCTCTAGCGGGCGAGCGGGTGATTGCAAACCGCCGCGATCCTCCCCGGGACGGGGAGGGGGACCGCGCGCAGCGTGGTGGAGGGGGTGGGGTGCCACGCGCAGGACCCCTCCGTCAGCTGCGCTGTCACCTCCCCGTCCCGGGGAGGATCAGGCCAGCAGCCGCCTCGCCGCCGCTTCATCCTCGCGCATCCGGGCCGTCAGCGCCGCCAGGTCATCGAACTTCTCTTCCGCGCGGATGAACGCGTGCAGCGCGACCTCGATCGTGCGGCCGTACAAATCCTCGTCGAAATCGAACAGATGGGCTTCGAGCAGCTCGACCGGCGGCTCGAACGTCGGACGGATGCCGAGGCTCGCGACGCCGGCGATTTCGCGCTCGTCGTCGAGCCGCACCCGGACCGCATAGACGCCGTAGGCGGGCCGCTGGTAATCGCCCATCCGGAGATTGGCGGTGGGATAGCCGAGCTCGCGCCCGCGGGCGTCGCCGCGCTCAACCACGCCGGCGATCGCGAACGGACGGCTGAGCAGCCGGGTGGCGGTGCCGGGGTCGCCTGCGGCCAGTGCCTCGCGCACCCGGCCGGACGAAATCCGCTCGCCCGAAAGCAGCACCGGGGCGACCGCCTCGGCGACGATGCCAAGCTCGGCCCCGATCGAGCGCAGCACCTCGACATTGCCGCCGCGGCCCTTACCGAAGGTGAAATCGTCGCCGGTCACGACTCCGGTCGCGCCGATCCGCTGACCGAGCAACTGGGCGACGAAATCGTCGGCCGGGGTGGCGGCCAGGTCGGCGTCGAAGCGGAACACCAGCATCGCGTCGGCCCCGGCGTGGGCGAACAGCGCCATCCGCTGGTCGAGGCTGGTCAGCTGGAACGGCGGCGCGCCGGGCTTGAACAGCCGCACCGGGTGAGGATCGAAGGTGGCGACGATGACCGGCTTGCGTTCGTGGTGGCCGCGCGCCACGGCGCGGCTGACGACCGCCTGGTGGCCGAGGTGGAAGCCGTCGAAATTGCCGAGCGCGACGATGCTTCCGCGCAGCTGCCCGGGGATCGCTTGGTCGAGGGTCAGCCGCTCCATCGTCCAGCGCCTGTATCGGCCGCGCCGGCGCTCGGCAATCGTC
>JBDSGH010000115.1:0-22292 GCA_039919095.1 Sphingomicrobium sp.
ACACATTGACCAGGATCAGCCCCAGCGTCAGCGAAACGAACGTCGCGCCGATGAACCAGGCCAGCGACCGCAGGCCGACCCGCCCGAGCGCGGCGATGTCGCCCATGTGGGCGATACCGGCGACCAAGGTCGAGAACACCAGCGGCGCGATGATCATCTTGATCAGCCGCAAGAACAGGGTCGTAACGATGCCGAGATAGCCGGCGATGTCGGCCAGGCGGGCGGCGCTGGCTGGGGTGCCGTCATCGATTGCGGCGTTGATTGCCCAGCCCGCAACCACCCCGAGCACGAGCGCGAACAGGATGTACCAGGTCAGTCGCTTGTTCACGCGGGCTCCTTCTTTAATAAACCGGCGCCGAACCAAGCCGCTGAGCGCCGCTTGGTCAAGCCAGTGCTTCACAGGCGCAAGCCGCGTGCGCTAGGGCAGCTGCGATGAGCGACGCCAACCCAGCCGCCGACGACGGCGTGATCCGCTTCGGGCGCGAGATCCTCCACGACGAGGCGCGCGCGCTCGATGCGCTGGCCGACGGCCTCGGCGAGCCATTCGAGCAAGCGATCGCGATGATCCTGGCAATGAACGGCAAGCTGATCGTCAGCGGGCTTGGCAAGTCGGGCCACATCGGTCGCAAGATCGCCGCGACCTTCGCCTCGACCGGGACCACCGCGACCTTCCTCCACCTCGCCGAAGCGATCCACGGCGACCTCGGCATCGCCGCCAAGGGGGACGTCGCGCTGCTCATTTCGCAGAGCGGCGCAACCAGCGAACTCGAACCGGTGATCGACCATTTTGCAGCGGCCGAGATCCCGATCATCTCGATCACCGGCAATCCGCGCTCGCTGCTGGCCGAAGCGTCGGGGGCGGCGCTGGTCCTGCCGCACTGGGCCGAGGTCGGGCCTGAAGCGGTCGCTCCGACCACCTCGACCACCATGACCCTGGCGCTCGGCGACGCGCTGGCGATGACGGTCATGCGCCAGAAGGGCTTCAGCCGCACCGATTTCGGCAAGCTTCACCCCGGCGGGACGCTCGGCGCGCGGCTCAAGCCGGTGCGGCGCGTGATGCACGGCGGCGCTGCGCTGCCGCTGACGCGCAGCGCCAGCTCGATGCACGACGCGGTGGTTGAGATAACCGCCAAGCGGCTTGGCGTGGTCGCGGTCACCGACGACGCGGGGCAATTGGTCGGGATCATCACCGACGGTGACCTGCGCCGCAACATCGAGCGCGGGCTCGACCTGCCAGCGTCCGCCTACATGACCGCCAACCCGCGGACGGTCGGCCCCGACGCCCTGATCGATGAGGCGCTGACCCTGTTCGAACAGCATCGCATCACGGTGCTGCTGGTGGTCGAGGACGGCCGCCCGGTCGGCGTGCTCCACATCCACGACTGCCCGGCCGCGCGGTGAGCCGGCGCATCCGATGAAGGTCGCGATCCTGATCCCGGCGCGGTTCCAGTCATCGCGTTACCCGGGCAAGCCCCTGGTCGCACTGCGCGGGGCCGGCGGCGTCGCCAAGCCACTGATCCAGCGCAGCCACGAAGCGGCACTGCGCGTCGCCGGGGCAAGTTCGGTCCATGTCCTGACCGACGATCAGCGCATCGCCGACCAGGCCACGGGCTTTGGCGCCAGCGTGATCATGACGTCACCCGAGGCGCGCAACGGCACCGAGCGCTGCGCCGAGGCATTGCAGCAGCTCGATCAGCCCGATGTCGTGATCAACCTCCAGGGCGATGCGCTGCTGACCCCGCCGGGCTTCGTCGAAGCGCTGATCGAACATATGCGCGCCCATCCCGAGGCGCAGGTCGCAACGCCGGCGATGCGGCTGCGCAGCGGCGAAGTGCGTGCGCTGCAGGCCGAGGAAGCGGCCGGCCGGGTCGGCGGCACCAGCGTCGTCGCCGACGATGCCGGCAACGCGCTCTATTTCTCCAAGCGGCTGATCCCGCATCTGCCCGACGGCGCTCTCGACCGCGAGCTGTCGCCGGTCCGCCTCCACGTCGGGGTCTATTCCTATCGGCCCGAGGCGCTGGCGGCTTATGCGGCGACGCCGGTGAGCGATTTGGAGACGCTCGAGGGGCTCGAGCAATTGCGTTTCCTTGTCGCCGGTATCCCGATTGCAATGGTCGAGGTCGCGACCCCGCCGTTCGCGCTGCGCGAGCTTAACAATCCCGAGGATGTCGCGGCGATCGAGGCGGCACTGGTCGACGCCGGCCTCGAATGATTGGTCTAGAATGATCGACCTTGACGCGCTCGACGCGCGCTACCGGCTGATCCTGTGCGACATCTGGGGCGTGGTCCACGATGGCGTGACGCTCTATCCCGGTGCCGCCGAGCGCCTCGTGCAATGGCGCGGGCAGGGGCGGGCGGTCGTGCTCATCACCAACGCCCCGCGTACTGCCGAAGCGGTCGAGCAGCAGCTCCAGCGGATCGGCCTGCCGCGCGACGCCTGGGACGGCATCGCGACTAGCGGCGAGGCCGGCATCGCGGCCCTGAGTGCGCTAGGCCAGCCGGTCGGTTTCCTCGGTACCGACCAAGACCGCGAGATCCTCGAGAGCCGCGCCATCGTCATCGCCGATGGCGCGTTTACCGATCTCGCCTGCACCGGTCTCGATCAGCAACGGCCCGACCCGAACGACTATGCCGAACAACTCGCCGCCTGGGCCGGCGCCGACGTCCTGCTGCACTGCCTCAACCCCGATCGGATGGTGATCCGCGGCGGCATCCCCGAAGCCTGCGCCGGGGCGCTGGCCGACCTTTACGAGGGCTTGGGCGGGCGCGTGGCGTGGTACGGCAAGCCCCACCCGGCGATCTACGACCACGCGCTGCGGCTTGCCGGCAGTCCACCGCCGACCGAGGTCCTGGCGATCGGCGACAGCTTGCGCACCGACGTGCTCGGCGCGGCGCGGATGGGCTTCGATTGCCTGTTCGTGGCCGGCGGAATTCATGCCGGTGAGCCGTTTCCGTCCGATTTCGGCCGGGACAACGGTCTTGATGGCTGGCAACCGGTGGCGATCGTCGACTCGCTCCGCTAAAGGCCACGGATGCAATTACTCGGACGCTCCGTCGGGCTCGACCAGCCGCTGTTCCTGATCGCCGGTCCGTGCGTGATCGAAAGCGAGGATCTGCAGCTGCGCACGGCCGAGACGCTCAAGGGCATCACCGATCGCTTGGGCATCCTGTTCATCTTCAAGTCGAGCTTCGACAAGGCCAACCGCTCGTCCGGCACCAGTTTCCGCGGACCGGGCATCGACGAGGGCCTGCGGATCCTCGAGAAAGTCCGCGAGACGCTCGGAGTCCCGGTCCTGACCGACGTTCACGACATTCCCCAAATCGCTCCGGTGGCGCAGGTCGTCGATGTCCTCCAGACGCCCGCCTTTCTGGCGCGTCAGACCGACTTCATCACTGCGGTTGCCAGCGCCGGCCGCCCGGTCAACATCAAGAAGGGCCAATTCATGGCCCCGCACGACATGGTCAATGTGGTCGACAAGGCGCGCAGCGCGGCCCGGGCCGCGGGCGGCGACGGTGGCAACATCATGGTGTGCGAGCGCGGCGCCTCGTTCGGCTATAACAACCTCGTGTCCGACATGCGCAGCCTGGCGATCATGCGCGAGACCGATTGCCCGGTGGTGTTCGACGCGACCCATTCGGTCCAGCTGCCGGGCGGGCAGGGGACCTCGTCGGGCGGCCAGCGCGAACATGTCCCGGTGCTCGCCCGGGCGGCGGTCGCGGCCGGGGTCTCGGGCCTGTTCATCGAGACCCATCCCGATCCTGCCAACGCCAAGTCGGACGGGCCCAACGCCTGGCCGCTCGACCGGATGGAAGCGCTGCTGACGACGCTGGTTGCGATCGACCGGACGGTCAAGCAGGCCGGCTTCGAGGAAATGTCGCTGTAAAAAGAGGCTATTGGCGTCGGCTGATACCGAGCAGCCGAAGCACCGCGCCGACCGCTTTTCTGGTCGGATCGTCAACCTCAGCGGAGCGGGGCGCCTGCAGCGTCCCGACGATGCCTTCTTGCTCCAGGCTTGTCCAAAAGGCGCGCAGATCGGGTCGCGGCGGCGGAAGCAACCCGCGATTGCTCACCGCCTGGCGCAGCCTGCCCCGCGGCGTCGCCGGGATCGGGATCATTCCGACCGGCTTTCCGGTGAACACGGCCTCGGACAGCATCGACACGCTGTCGGCGGTAACATGGATCTCGTCGGCGTCCTCGAGCAGCGAGACATAGCGCGGGACGCTCCCGCCGACGAAGCGGTGACGGGTCCCATCGAGCGCCTGCTCGACGGCATGCGCCACGGCCGGCGGCGTTCGCGGGCTGCCAATGGCGATCACCGTGCCGCCCTCCCGGTCGCAGCGCTCGACCAGCGTGCGCGCGGCAGAGACGGCGATTTCCGGTGGGATCTGCCAATGCTTGTTGGGTCCGCCGAGCACCATCAGCCGGTGGGGTCTCGGCAGAGCATCCAGGATTTCGCTTTCAACTTCCGTCGGCGGCTCGGGCGCATGGGGACTGCCCATCGCAAACGGCAATTGCACAACCCGATCGGACTTGCCGATGGCGTATTGGGGCAGGGTAATCACAAGGTCAAAAATGTTTGGATTCATGCGCGGGTTGCCAAGCTGGACAAGCTTGGTTTTGCCCCTCGACGCATGACGGATGAAGCGGGCGACGGGAACACTGCGCTGGCCAATGGCGATGACCAGATCGGGCCACGGGGGCTGCAGCCACCTCGCCGAGCTCGGCAGCACCGACACCAAACTGCGCCCAAGCAGCCGATTGTCGAGCCGGCGCACGACATTGTAGCGCAGCGAGCGCGTTTCAAATGGCAAGCCGAGCCCCTGGGCCAGAGCCAGCACCTGGAAATTGTCGCCTCGGCGGTGACCCAGGAGCGCCCAAATCCGCGGCCTCGGCTCGCTCAACGCGTGACTCTCAGCCGCCGGTATTCGACCCATAGCGAGCGCATCATTAGCGCGATCATTGCGGCGTTGCCGATGACGAAGGCAATGGCCGCACCGACCACGTCATAGCGCTGCGTCAGCGGGACAATCGCCGCGAGATAGATGCCGGCTCCGACCGCGCGTGCGACCAACGGGGCATTGGCCCGATCGACCGCGTACAGCATCGGTCCCAGCGGAAACGCGATCATGGTCAGCGGCAGCGCGATGATCATCACCATCAACACCGGGAATGCGGGTGCGAACTCGGGCCCGAACAGCAAGGTCAGAAGTGGTCGGCCGCCAGCTGCAATGGCGAGCGCGCAGGCCAGCGCCACGGCGCCGGTCAGCACCGCCGAGCGCAACATCAGTCGCCACGGGTGACCGGTTCGAAGGTCGAGCCGAACCACTTCCGGGTAGAACACCTTGGCCAGCATGTCCGATGGCTTGGCGGCGCTGTCGATCAGGGTTTGTGAAATCCGGTAGAGGCCGGCGCTGACCGGTCCGAGCAATCCGCCGACCAGCAAATTGGCAACCGGGCCCCAGGCCGCTGCCAGCGACCCGGTCACATTCACCGCCCAGGCGAATTTCCAGCCACCTTCGAGGCCGCGGGCGCTGAGATTGGGCCGGATGCCCTTGAGCAGCCCGTGACGCCTCATCTCGCGCGCCGCCATCCACCACATCAACAAGTCGCCGGCGAGGTCAGTGACGAACCAGATCAGGACATAGGCAGTGAAGGGCAGCTCGAACCACCATGCCACCCCGGTCAAAATCGCGCGGGCGGTCGGAGTGACAGTCCCTTGCACGCTCAACAGGTCGAAGCGGTCGAGAGCCCGCAGTACGCCCACCGGCGTGGCCGCCGCCATGGTTGGGAGAAGCAGGCAGTAAAGTGCCGCTAGTTTTTGATATTGCTGCGGAATGTGAAACCAGTCGGCGAGCAGTGGCAGCAGTGCGATGGCGAGCGCCATGCCGAGGATTCCGCTCACTACGTCGAGCGCAAAGGCAAATCCGGTGGCGTCGCGGAACCCCCGGTCGTCCCCGGTCGCCAGCCCCTTGGTGCCGAAGCGGACGATCAGCTGCCAGGATTGGAAGCGGATAATGCTGCTCGCCGCCTTCGCGTAGCTGTGGATCACGACCAGCAGCCCAAACAGCACGACGCCTAATCCGCGCCCGGTGAAGGCGAGCGTCGCTAGCCCGCAAATCGCGTTCGCGCCGCGCGACGCGGCGAGATAGCCGCTGTTCTTCAGCATCGCCTTGAAATGTTTGTCTTTGAACCAATGCCTCATCGGGCGCGACGCTTCCTCCGCAGTTGCGCGCGCATCTAGGCGAAACGAATCCTGCTGTCTCCCAGAGAAAAGCGGACCGCGGTCAGGCTGGTTCGGGCAGGCGTTGCTGGACGATCTTGTCGGCCAGCGTGCCATTCAATTCGGCGAGGTGGTCGAACTGCGCCTCGTAGGTCGCCAGGCCATGGCTCTGCGAGCGCAGCTCGGCCTCGAGCCCGCCCAGCTCGGCTTCAGGGATCAGCGCTTCAACGCGGTCCCAGCCGGTCCAGCCGTCGCGCGGCGCCATTCCGAGCATCTGGCCGCGGCGGCTGGCGATCGCCGAAGTGATCCGGCTGGTGGCACTCGACGGGCACACCACGGTCAATCGCTCGACCGGTTCGAGGAGATGCGGGCTGGACGCGGCCAGCGCTTCCTGCATCGCGATTCGCCCGGCCATCCGGAACGCCAGCTCCGAGCTGTCGACGCTGTGATAGCTGCCGTCGATCAGGGTCACCGCGACATCCACCACCGGGAAGCCCAGCGGGCCTTTGTTCATCGCGTCCCTGGCGCCATGCTCGACCGCCGGGATCCATTGCCGCGGCACCGCGCCGCCGGTGATCTTGTCGTGGAACTGGAAGCCGGCGCCGCGCGCCAACGGCTTGATCTCGATCACCACGTCGCCGAACTGGCCGTGGCCGCCCGATTGCTTCTTGTGGCGGCCCTTCTGGGTCACAGTGCGGCGGATCGACTCGCGATAGCCGATGGTCGGCGCGTGCGATTTGACCTCGACTCCGTAGCGCCGCTTGAGCCGCGCCAGAACGGTGTTCAGATGCTCGTCGTTGACGCCCTTCAAACGCATTTCATGGCTCGCTTCGTCATGGTTGAGCAGCAGCGCGCAATCTTCCTCGATCAGCCGCTGCAGCGCGCCCGACAGGCGGACGTCATCCCTGCGGTCGGCGGGCTCGATCGCCAGCGCGAAATTGCGCGACGGGAATTCGCTCTCGATCGGCGCCGGGAGCTTACCGGTGCCGATCCATTCGCCGGCCTTGACGCTGTCGATCTTGGCGACCGCGACGATATCGCCTTCGCGCGCCTCGCTGACCTTGTGGGTCTTGTCGCCCTGCATCCGGAATAGCGCGCCGAGCCGCGTGACGTCACCGCTGCCGGTCTTGACGTCGGAGCCTTCGCTTAAGCGCCCGCCGAGCGCGCGCGCCAGCGCCAGCCGACCGACCGAGCCGCCGTGGTTGATCTTGAAGATGTTGAGCGACGGGTCGGTGACCGACAGCCGCCGCGCTGCCGCGTGCGGCGCCGGCGCCTCGTGGCGCAGCGCTTTCAACAACCGCCGCACGCCCCACGCGCTGCCGGCCGACCCGAACAGCACCGGCACGCCGAGGCTTTCGCCGGTCTCGCGGGCGAGATCCTGGAGGATCCGGTCCTGGCTCGGGGCCTCGTCCATCAGCAATTGCTCGAGCAGTTCGTCGTCATGGTCGGCGAGCTGTTCGAGCATGTGGGTGCGGGCCTCGGCCTCGCGCGCCTGGAGGTCGGCCGGAATGTCGATCCGCTCGCTGTCCTTGCCCGGCCGGTAATGGAACGCCCGCTCGAGCGCGAGATCGACAAAGCCGGTGACCTTGTCGCCTTCGCGGATCGGGATCTGGCGAGCGATCAGCGGCGACACGCTCATCGGCTGGAGCGCCGCCAGCAGGTCGCGGATGCGGCCGTGGGCCTGGTCGATGCGGTTCACGAAAATGAGGTGCGGAATGCCAAGCTCGTCGAGCGCGCGCAGGGCCGGGGCGGCGAGCGGCGCCCGCGCCGGGTCCGGGTCGACCACCAGGATCGCCATGTCGGCCAGCGCCAACGCGCGCGCACCATCGGCCGCGAAGCCGACCGAACCGGGACTGTCGATCAGCGCGAAGCTGTCGCCGAGATAATCGAAATTGTAGAGGTTGAGCTCGGTCGAGCCGCCGCGCGCCCGCGCTTCGGGGCTGCTGTCGCCGATGCTGGAGCCGTTGGCGGTCGAACCCAGGCGGTCGGTCGCTCCGGCTGCGAACAGCATCGCTTCGGCAAGGCTGGTCTTTCCCGCGCCGGCCGGTCCGACCAGCGCGATCACTCGAGTGCCTTTGGATTCTCCGCTTCTGGTCTCAGCACCCATGCGACTCTCCTCTCGTCCCGGTCGGGACGCGCGAGTCGCCTGAAGGCGCAGCTTGCGCGCTCTCCGAAACGATCATCGTCCGACTCTTCGCGCCGGAAGGCAAGAGCGCTCATTGGCCCGGGGGGCCTAGGGCCTAGGGGGTTGGTCGTGGAAACAGGGTACGCAGCGCAGCGCGATAAGCGTTGGCAAGGTCGGCAGAGTGGGTTCCCCCGGGGATGTCGATTGCATCCAACTTCCAGGGCATCGGCGCCGCTCGCAGCCGCTCCGCCAAGTTGGCCGCCCCATCGCGACCCTGAGGGTTATTCGCGGTGCCGCTGACTATCACCAGGTGGAGTTCGGAGCCTTGAGCGGCAGCCGGTTGTCCCGCCAGCAATGATTGATGCATTCGGAACGATGGATTGCTCGCGATCCGTGCCCAAAACAGGTCCGGCTGGGTGAAAGCGGAATAGAGGGCGAAGCTGCCACCGAACGACTGGCCGACCAGGATTCGCTTCGTGCCGTCCGCTCGCACGCGGCCTTCGACCGCGGGGATCAGCTCGGTCGCAAGGAACCGCTGGAAATCCGCGGCACGGGGACCGAAATCCACCTCGCGGTGATTGATCGGCGGGGCGAACGAGCCGTAGGCAATGCCGACGATGATCGCTTCGGGCAACTGATCGTCATAGGTCAGAAACAGATGCTCGGGCGCAAGCATCGGAAAAGCAGAATCGCCATCCAGCAGATAGACGATCGGGTATCGAACATCCGGCTTTGAAGCATAGCCTTCGGGATAGCGGACGTATATGTAGTAGGAGCTGCCCATCACTGAGGACTTGAGCGGAAAATAGTCGCCCGCGAGTGACGGGAGGTAATTGAGCGGAACGATCCGCTCGCCGCCGGTCGAATTGCACGCTGAAAGCACCGCGGCGCCGCAGCCCCAAAGCGCAAGAGCGAGCAATCTTCCCACTCTGCCAGCGTAGGAAATTCGCTGGCAGCTGACTAGGTAAGTTAGGGAATTTACGCCGCCGGCAGCAGGCGCCGGTCGCCGGCCAGGCGCAGCAGTGCCGCCTGCAGTTTCTCGAACGCGCGGACCTCGATCTGGCGGATGCGTTCGCGGCTGACGGCATAGACCTGGCTCAGTTCCTCGAGCGTCTTGGGGTCGTCGGTCAGGCGCCGCTCCATCAGGATATGCTTTTCGCGGTCATTGAGCGATTCGAGCGCATCCATCAGCAGGTCGTGGCGGACGCGGGTTTCCTCGTCGTCGGCGAGCAGCTCGTCCTGCAACGGGCCGTTGTCGACCAGGAAGTCCTGCCACTGGCCTTCGCCGCCCTCATCGCCCTTGAGCGGGGCGTTGAGCGAGGTGTCGCCACCGTGGCCCATGCGGCGGTTCATCGAGATCACTTCGTCCTCGGTCACGCCGAGGTCAGTCGCGATCTTGGTGACGTCGGCCGGCTTCAAGTCGCCTTCTTCGAACGCGTCGATCTGGTTCTTCATCCGGCGAAGGTTGAAGAACAATTTCTTCTGGGCCGCGGTGGTGCCCATCTTGACCAACGACCAGCTGCGCAGGATGAATTCCTGGATCGAGGCGCGAATCCACCACATGGCATAGGTCGCAAGCCTGAACCCGCGGTCGGGCTCGAACTTCTTGACGCCCTGCATCAGGCCGATGTTGCCCTCGGAAATCAGCTCGCTGACCGGGAGGCCGTAGCCGCGGTAGCCCATGGCGATCTTGGCCACGAGCCGCAGGTGCGAATTGACCAGCTTAGCGGCGGCGTCGGTGTCGCCATGCTCCCGCCAGCTCTTGGCGAGCATGAACTCTTCCTCGGGGGCGAGGATCGGGAATTTCTTGATTTCGCTCAAATAGCGATTGAGCCCGGCTTCCCCGCCTGACGACGGGATCGAGACGATGCCCTTCTGCTGTGCCATGTAGTCGCTTTCTCCGTGGGCCGGGCGATTTTCAAAAAACGCCTAGCGCGTGAATTCCTATACACCAAGTCCGCTGAACAGTTCCTGCATGTCGGCCGGCATGGCGCTTTCGAAGGTCAACCGCTGCCGGGTAATCGGATGGATGAAGCCAAGCGTCGCCGCGTGCAGCGCCTGGCGGTTGAAGTTGAGCTCGGCCAACAGGTTGCGGTGAGTCTTTCCCGATCCGCCGTAAAATGGATCGCCCAGCAGCGGGTGACCGATCGAGGCCATGTGGACCCGCACCTGGTGGGTCCGTCCGGTTTCGAGCCGGCATTCGACCAGCGCTGCATCGCGCAAAATCGTCGAACGTTTCCAGTGGGTTACCGCGCGCTTGCCACGCTCTCCCCGTTCTCTTTGGGCGACAACCGCCATTTTCTTGCGATTGACGGTCGAGCGCGCAAGCGGAGCGTCGATCGTGCCGCCGCTGGCCTTGGGGACGCCCGACACGATCGCCAGATAGCGGCGCTCAATGCTGTGGGCCGCGAACTGCTTGGCCAGCCCCTCGTGGGCGACGTCGGTCTTGGCCACCACCAGCAGCCCCGAAGTGTCCTTGTCGATGCGGTGGACGATGCCGGGCCGGGCGACTCCGCCAATGCCCGACAAGCTCGCCCCGCAATGATGGAGCAGGGCGTTGACCAGCGTCCGGTCGCGGTTGCCCGCTGCAGGGTGGACGACCAGCCCGGCGGGCTTGTCGATCACCAGCAGATGCTGGTCCTCGAACACCACCGTCAGCGGGATCGCCTGCGCTTCATTATGCGCCGGCGCCGGATCCGGCACAGCCAGCTCGAACGCCTCGTCGCCGCGCAATTTGGTTGCCGGGTCGCGCACCGGCGGGGTCAGCGCGCCGTTGCGGATGAGCGCTTTCAGGCGCTCGCGCGACAGCGTCGGAACCGCCGCGGCGAGTGCGCGGTCGAGTCGCCAACCGACATAATCGGGCCCAAGCGTTACGGTTATGATCTGATGCCCCCCGGCCATGTGAAACCGATATGGGTTCGTTGCCTTAGGGTTCAAGCCTCGGCCGCCGCCGAGTGCCGCAATAGGACCGTCTTGCGCTGACAGGAGCGATGCCGCATCAAACGCGGGCCATGAATCCCGTCGATCTCGCCAGCCTGCTCTGCTCGCGCCTGTGCCATGACCTGATGTCGCCGGTCGGCGCACTCAACAACGGCATCGAGCTGATGGCCGACGAGCAGGATCCCGAAATGCGCGAGAAATGCCTCGAGCTTCTCGGCGAAAGCGCTCGGGCCTCGGCCAACAAGCTTAAATTCTTCCGCCTCGCGTTCGGCGCCGCCGGCGGGTTTGCCGACAGCATCGACACGCGTGAGGCGCAGGCTGCGCTCGAAGGCGTGTTCGGGCCCGAGCGGCGGATCGAGCTCGGCTGGCTGGTGCCGGGCGAAAAGCTGCCCAAGGGCGCGGTCAAGCTGTTGCTCAACCTTGCCATGCTGGCCGGTGATGCGCTGGTCCGCGGTGGTCGGCTCGACGTCGGCGCGGAAAGCTCGGACGACCAGCTCGAACTGGTGATCCGCGCCGACGGCCCGCGCATCCTGCTCGGCCCGACGCTGCGCGAGACCCTGCTGACCGGCGCCGCCAACGGTTCGGTCGAGCCGCGCGCGGCCGGCGCCTGGCTGTCGCACAGCCTCGCGGCCGAAGCCGGCGGGTCGATCATGCTGTCGGACCCGGCCGCGCCGGTGCTGATGATCGGCGCGATGCTGCCGCGTTAACAAGCGCCGCGCTGTAGTTCAGGCCGGTCAGGGATAACGCAGCGTTAACTCCTCACCTCCATAAGCGACGTCCAACAGCGGCTGGGGGCCTGCGCGGCGATGGACGACCTGATTGCGGATTTCGTAGCGGAGTGCCGGGAGATGCTCGAGGCGCTGGGCGGCGAAATCGTCGCCTGGGAAGCCGAACCGGGCGACCGCGCGCGGCTCGATTCGATCTTCCGCTTCGTCCATACCGTCAAAGGCAATTGCGGCTTTTTCGACTTTCCCCGGCTCGAGGCGCTGAGCCACGCTGCCGAGGACGCGCTGGCCGACGTCCGCGCCGGCCGCCGCCAGCCCGACGCGCCGCTGGTCAGTGCGGTGCTGGCGATCATCGACCGGATCGGCGAAATGGTCACCGCGATTGAGGCCGGCTCCGAATTTCCAGCCGGTGACGACAGCGCGCTGATCGACGCTTTGGCGCCGGGCAATGAAGCGGTCGCGCCGGTCGCCACGACGGTCGCCGAAGCCCAGTGCAAGATCGCCGCGCCACGCACCATCCGCCTCTCGGTCGAATTGCTCGACCGGGTCATGAGCGGCGTTTCGGACATGGTGCTGGCGCGCAATGAACTCGCCCGGCGGCTGCGTGAGACCCCGACCGACGTGACCGTCGACGGGGCGTTCGAGCGGCTGTCGTCGATCATCGCCGAAATGCGCGATGCGATCACCCGCACCCGCATGCAGCGGATTGAGAATTTGTTCGTCGCACTGCCGCGAATGGTGCGCGACCTGTCGGCCGAGCTTGGCAAGCAGGTCCTGGTCGACATCGACGGCGGCGACGTCGAGCTCGACCGCGAAATGATCGAGATGATCCGCGACCCGCTGACCCACATCATTCGCAACGCGGTCGACCACGGCATCGAGACCCCGGCCGAACGGCTCCGCGCCGGCAAGCGCGAAATCGGAATCCTCTATGTCTCGGCGCGCCAGTCGGGCAACCAGATCCTGATCGACATTCACGACGACGGGCGCGGGATCGACGGCAAGAAACTGGTCGACAAGGCGATTGCCGGCCGGCTGCTGACCAGGGCCGCCGCCGCCGAACTGGCGCCGCGCGAACAGCTTGCATTGATCTTCGAGGCCGGTCTGTCGACCGCGAGCGAAGTCACCTCGATCTCCGGCCGCGGGGTCGGGATGGACGTCGTGCGCTCCAACGTCGAGCGGATCGGCGGCATCGTCGAGGTCGACAGCAAGCCCGGCGCCGGCACCCGCATGACCCTGCGCGTGCCGCTGACACTGACCATCATCCCAGCGTTGACGGTGTCGATCGGCAACCAGCATTTCGCAATCCCGCGTTCGGCGATCGAGGAAATCGTCCGGGCCAATGGCGAATCGGTCAAGCTCGAGCAGATCGGCGGCGCCGGAGTTGCCACCATCCGCGGCCGCCGCTTCCCCGAAGTGGCGCTGGCCGACATCCTCGGCCTCGACAGCACACTCAAGGACGAGGAGCGGACGCTGATCGTGCTGCGCCCGGCCGGTGGCGACGTCTATGCGCTCAATGTCGACAAGATCCACGATCACGAGGAACTGGTGGTCAAGCCGGCGGCCCCGGCGGTGATGGCCACCGGCCTCTACGCCGGCACAACTTTGGCCGACGACGGCAGCCCGATTCTGCTGTTCGACCCGGCCGGGCTGGCCGAGGTCGGCGGCGTCAAGCTCGAGGTCCAGGAGCGCGCCGGGCGCATTGCCGAGGGCCCGGTGGTCGCGGCCGCGCCAAAGACCAATGTCATCCTGTTCTGCGGTCTCGACGGCGCCCGCCGCGCGATGCGGCTGTCGATTGTCGACCGGATCGAGGAAGTCCCGGCCAGCGCGGTCAAGCCCGGCGCCGGCCAGCTCCGGGTCCAGCTCGGCGAGACCATCCTGCCGCTCGCCGGAGTC
Source organism: Sphingomicrobium sp. (assembly GCA_039919095.1). GTDB lineage: Bacteria > Pseudomonadota > Alphaproteobacteria > Sphingomonadales > Sphingomonadaceae > Sphingomicrobium. The sequence goes on from JBDSGH010000115.1 coordinate 13,908, forward strand.
GGCGATGCGGTGCTGCCGGCCGACAAAATCCGCCTGTTCCGGCTCAACGACGGCACCAACGAGCTGGGTTACTGTTTCCAGGAGGTGGTCGACCTCGCCACGCTCGACCATGACGTGATCGACGCCGATCGCCCGGGCGAGATTAGCGGAATAACCCTGATCGGCGGCGAGCCGGCCGAACTGGTCGATGCCCACTGGCTGTTCGCCCATCACGTCGGCAGCGCGGCGCGACCGCTTGATGAGCAACCGGTGTGCCATTTGCCGAGCGACGACCCGTGGATGCAAAACATGCTGCGCCCGATCGTCGAGGCGGTGGGCTATCGCGTGGTCGGCGACGATGACCGCGAGACCGCCGACCTGGTGATCGTTCCGGACGGCGCCAAGGTCGCCAAGGGCGCTGCCGCCCGGACCATTCGCCTGCGCATCGATCCCGAAGCCGCGAGCGCCAAGGATTCGAGCATCTATCGCTACGACCGGGCAGCCCTGCTGGTCGCCCTGAAAACCGCCGAAGGGGGCAAGGGACGATGAGCACTTTGCTCCTGGTCGTGACCATCGCCGGCGAGCGCGTCGCGCTTCATGCCGACGCGGTCGAATCGGTGGTCGAGCTGGACACGCTGATCCCGGTGCCACGCGCCGCGAACCATGTCGCCGGCCTGTCGGCGCTGCGCAGCCGGGTGCTGACCGTGATCGATTGCAAGCGCTCGCTCGAACTGGGCGTGACCGATTGCTTCGACGGCATCCGCGAAGCGGCGGTGGTCGAACTCGACGGCCATTTCTACGCATTGATCGTCGATGTGGTCGAAGACGTGGTCGAAGCCTTGTCCGAGCCGGCGCCGGTGCGGGCGGCGATGGGCGCCGGCTGGGAAAGGGTTTCGGCCGGCATGGTCGAAACTGAAAAGGGACCCTTGCTGATCGTCGACGTGGCCGCGCTGGTCGCTGGCGCCGAAGCGAAGGCCGCATAAGTCGGTTGAGCTTAAGCTCTTCGTTACCCTTCACGATTACAGATTCGCCAACGACGCGGGAAAACCAAATATGAAGAGCTGTCTGATCGTCGATGACTCCAAGGTGATCCGCAAGGTTGCCCGACACATCCTCGAAACCCTTGAGTTCGAAGTCGAAGAGGCCGGTGACGGCCGCGAGGCGCTGTCCCGCTGCGAAGCGAAGATGCCCGACGTCGTGCTGCTCGACTGGAACATGCCGGTCATGAGCGGGATGGAATTCCTCAAATTGCTCCGCCAGCGTGGTCACGAAGACCAGCCCAAGGTGGTCTTTTGCACGACCGAGAACGACATGGCGCACATCCGCGCCGCGCTTGAGGCCGGGGCTGACGAATATGTCATGAAGCCGTTTGATCGCGAGACGCTGCACATCAAGCTTCAGCTCGTCGGCGTCGCCTGAGCTAGTCGACGTGGAGCGGGCGCTCGCCAGATCGCGGGACCGCCAGGCTGCGCCGCGGACCTATCGCCGGACCCGGCTGATGATCGTCGACGATTCGATGGTCGCGCGGGCGGTGCTGTCGCGGATGGTCGAAAGCGACGACGATTTCGAGATCGCTGCAGTAGCGGGGACCGCCGAAGACGCGATCGACGCCCTCCAGGCGGTGTCGGTCGACGTCATCCTGCTCGATCTCGACATGCCCGGCGCGGGCGGCCTCAAATCGATCCCGCGGATCATCGCCGCCGCCGGCGGGGCGCGGATCATGATCGTCTCCTCTCTCGCCGAGGAAGGCGCCGAGCAGACCGTCGCGGCGCTTGCGCTGGGCGCGGCCGACACGCTGCCCAAGCCCGGCACGAGCCGCTTCAACGGCCGCTTCTCCGAGATCCTGCTGCGCAAGCTCAAGGCGCTCGGCCATGCCGACCAGCAATTCGCTGCCGCGCCTGCGCCGCGAGCTCCGGAGGGCGGCTCGCTTCGCATTTCGTCGGGCAGTCCGATGGACATCCTCGCCATCGGCGCGTCGACCGGCGGCATTCACGCTCTGGGTACGCTGTTCCACCATTTGCCCAAACAGATCGGCGTCCCGATCCTCGTCACCCAGCATCTGCCGAGCCCGTTCATGGGCGTGTTCGCGCGCCAGTTGGGCGCGGTTGCCCAGCGTGAGGCGCTGGTTGCGGAAAACGGCATGCAGCTGCTCCCCGACCGGATCATCATTGCCCCGGGTGACGCCCATCTGACGGTCGACGTTGCCGGCGGATCGCCAGTCGCGCGGCTGACCAATGGCCCAGTCGCTAGCGGTTGCCTGCCCTCCCTCGACCCGATGTTCGCCACCGTCGGCGCGCTGTTTGGCAAGGGTGCGCTCGGCGTCGTGCTGACCGGTATGGGCCGCGACGGGGTCGAGGGCGCGGCGCGGATGGTCGCTTGCGGCGGCGCGCTGCTGGCCCAGGATGCGGCCAGCTGCGCGGTCTATGGAATGCCGCGCGCTGTGCTCGATGCCGGCCTTGCCTGCGCGGTCATGCCGCCCGAAAAACTGGCGCGCCGGATTGCCTCGCTCGCCCCGGAACCACCGTGCAAGTAAGCGACAGCTCCAGCCGCATTCTCGCCAGCCTGCTCGAGGCGCGGACCGGCCAGCAGCTGACCATGAGCCGGCGCTGGCGGATCGAAACCGCTTTGTCGTCGCTGCTGCGCGAACGGGGTATTTCGACCCTCGACGAATTGATCACGATCCTCGTCATGGGGCGCGAGCCCGGCCTGTCCAACCAGGTGGTCGAGGCGCTGCTCAACAACGAAACCTATTTCTTCCGCGATCGCTCGCCGTTCGACCTTTTGACCAGCCACGCTCTGCCCAAGCTCGCCCAGCGGCGCGAAACCTCGCGCCGGCTGCGGATCTGGTCGGCAGGCTGCTCGACCGGCCAGGAAGCCTATAGCCTGGCGATGCTGTTCGCCGAAAACCCGGTCGCGTGGCGCAACTGGACGATCGACATCCTTGCGACTGACGTTTCGGGCGCGGTGATCGATCGCGCCCGCAGCGGGGTCTACACCCAGTTCGAAGTCCAGCGCGGCCTCGGCATCGCCCAGACTATCCGCTGGTTCGAGGACACCGGCGACGGCTGGCGGGCGGTCGAGAATCTGCGCAAATCGGTCCGCTTCCAGGTTCATAATCTGCTCGAACTGCCGCCCCATCCGGGCGATTTCGACATCGTGCTGTGCCGCAACGTGCTGCTTTATCTCAGCGCCGAAAAGCGCACGCTGGCGTTCGAGCGGCTGGCGTCGGCGGTCGCCCGGGACGGCTGGCTGATGCTCGGCGCCGGCGAAACCGTCATCGGCCAGACCCGCAAGTTCGCATCCGACAGCAATGCTCGCGGGCTGTACCGGCTCGCCGGCGACCAATGTCAGGTCGAAAAGCGCACCGGCCACGACCGCAGGGCCGCCGCCAGGGGTTGACCGACCGCGCCCGCTCGTGCGCCATTGCGCGCATGAAAGTGATCGAGCGGCCATCGCCGAACTTTGACGAGCGGGCGTTCCCGGTGTCGATGATCGTGCTCCACTACACCGGCATGCCCGACGCCGAAGGCGCGCTCAATCGCCTGACCTCGCCCGACTCCAAGGTTTCGGCCCATTATCTGATCGACGAGGACGGCACGGTCTACCAGCTGGTCGACGAGGCCAATCGCGCGTGGCACGCCGGCAAGTCGCGCTGGCGCGGTGTGACCGACGTCAATTCGGCCAGCGTCGGGATCGAAATCGTCAATCCTGGCCACGAGTTTGGCTATCGCGCCTTTCCCGACGAGCAGATCGGCGCGCTGATCCCGCTGGTCGCCGCGATCAAGGAGCGCCACGCGATCGGCCGCGGCAATATCGTCGGCCATTCGGATGTCGCCCCGGCGCGCAAGGAAGACCCGGGCGAATTGTTTCCGTGGGAGGCGCTTGCCCGGCGCCGGCTAGCGCTGCCGAGCCCGCGGCGCGACCTGATCGACCCGTTCTGGACCGACGGCGGCTTCCTGCTCGCGCTCGAACGCTTCGGCTATGACGTGACCGAGCCCCAGAAAGCGGTCATCGCCTTCCAGCGGCGCTTTCGCCAGGACCTGATCGACGGCATTATCGACGGCGAATGCCGCGCCAAATTGCTCGCCTTGCTGCTGCCGCGCCCGCAATAGACCGCCATCCCGGGGCAAGCCGGAATCTTCAGGCGAACAAGCCAAAGGAAATACTGGTCCCGAGATCTCGGAATCGAGCCCGGGATGACGTGAGGAGATATTGTCCCTATATCCCGTCGCGCCAGGGGGCCGGGCGGCCGCGGCGGGATTTCGGTTCCGGCGAGGAAAGTCCGGGCTCCACGGAACAACGGTGCCGGGTAACGCCCGGCGGGTTCGGCTTCGGCAGGGCTCAGGGATAGTGCCACAGAAAGCAATCCGCCGGTCTTCGGGCCGGTAAGGGCGAAAGGGTGCGGCAAGAGCGCACCGCGGCGGCGGCAACGTCTCCGGCACGGTAAACCCCACCGGGTGCAAGACCGAATAGGGGCGGCATGGGGCTTCGGCTCCGGGGCAAGATCCGGCTCGCCGCCCGGGTTGGTCGCTGGACCCCGGATGCAAATCCGGGGCTAGAGGAATGGTCGCCCATCCGCTCCGGCGGTGGACAGAACCCGGCTTACAGGCCCCCTGGCACTTATCTTACGGGCGCGGCGTTCGGTTCGACAAGGACTGGCGAAGCGTCGCGCACGTAACTAGGCAAGGAATGATGGCAGGTCAGAAGCGATCCAACGACTGGGGTTTTCCGCGCTGGCGGCCGTACGGCAATTCGCGCGAGGCGACCCGCGTGCGGATTTGCGACCGCGACGGCTGCGAGGCGCCCGGCGACCGACCGGCGCCCAAATCGCCCAACAGTCCCGAACGCTGGTATTTCTGCGAGCGCCACGCCGCCGAATATAATCGCAGCTGGGATTATTTCGAAGGGCTCGACGCCGAGTCCGCGGCGGCGCGCGAGGCCGACGAAAGCGCCGAAGCCTCGGCCTATCGCCAGGCTCAGCACTGGCAATGGGGCGGTCCCGGCGACGGCACCCGAAGCCGCGACGAAATGCGCGCGCTCGACGCGCTTGAACTCGAGGTCGATGCCGATTTCGACAAGGTCAAAGCCGCCTACCGGCGACTGGCCAAGGAAAACCACCCCGATTTGCGCCCGGGCGACGAGGGCGCCGCCCTGCGCTTCCAGCAGGTCAAGGCGGCGTTCGACGTGCTGCGCCGTGTCGAGGAGCGGCGCGAGGCCAAGCCGCGCTGAGCGCCGCTGAGCAAGTCCCTAGGGGCTGATCATGAACGTGCCGGCGCTGTAGGCGATGGGCCTGGCGGGATCGCCGACGAACGCCGTGCCGCGGGTGAAGGCGATGCGCCGGGTAAGCTTGGTGCATTCGCACCGCGCGGTGACGCTTTCGCCGCGGAAAGCCGGCCGGACATAATCGATCCGCAGGTCGATCGTGACCAACGGAATGAACTTGCCGAGCGCAGCCCACACCGCGGTTCCGCATCCTGTATCGATCAGGCTGACGATCGCGCCCGAGGCAAGGATGCCGCTCTCGGGTACGCCAACCAGCTCCTCGCGCCAGGGCAAGGTGAGCTCGGTCCAATTGTCCCCAGAATCGCGAAATTCCATGCCGAGCGCGCGGCCGTGCCCGACCTGCGACGCGTGAGCGAAGAACTTGGCAGGATCGAACCGATCGGCGGCGGCTGTCGGGTCGAAGAAATCGCTCACACCGGCAACCTCAGGCCGCGAGCCGGGCTGCGGTTTCGCGGACCAAAGCGATCATGCTCGGAATGCCCTGGGTGCGGTTGGCGCTGAGCTGCCGCGCCAGGTCGAACGGTTCGAGCGCCGCCGCGACATCCATTCGAGCGACCGCGTCGGCTGGCTGGTCCTGGACCGCGGCGAGGACCAAGGCGACGATGCCCTTGGTGATCGCGGCGTTGCTGTCGGCGAGGAAATGGAGCCGGCCGTCGTCGCCGCGCTGGGGGTAGACCCAGACCGATGCGGCGCAGCCGCGGACCTTGGTGGCGTCGGTCTTGAGCGCGTCGGGCATCGGGTCGAGAGTGCGGCCGAGGTCGATCAGCAGGCGATACCGATCCTCGCCTTCGAGCATCGCATACTCGTCGAGAATGTCAGCGAGGGCGGGCAGGGCGGCCATGCCCGGGCTGACTAGCAGCGCCGCGCCTCTGCGTCACGCGCCCGTGCTAGTCGCGCAGCTCGTCGATCTCGCGCGACAGGCTGCTCTCGCGGTCGGTGGTGATCCGCTCGAGCACGTGGAGTCGCTCCTTGAGCTGCTTGACCTCATCGCGCAGCCGGATCACCTCGGCATTGTCGCTGCCGTCGACCGTGCGATCGCGGCCGTGGACGCGGTAGCGCGCCCTCATGACCCCCGCGAACATCACGATCGCGACGATCAGCACGACCATTTCAAGAGGGTTCATCGGACCTTGTCTCCGTTGGCGATCCGCGGCTTGTCGCGCAGGGCCTCGATTTGCGACGCGGTTTCGGCGCCGCGGTCGGTGACGATCTGCTCGACCACCCGCAGCCGGGACTCGATGCGCTCGACATGCGCCGCATATTGAGCGCTCTTCTCGGCCGCCAAATTGGTCTGGGCGTCGATCTGCTTCTCCTTGACCCGCAGCCACATCTTGAACGGCGCGATGCCGATCGCGGCCAAGGGGATGAGAACCCAGATCCAGCTTGCGATATTGTGCATGTCCTATGGCGCCTTTGCTTGAAGCGGTAGTTTACACGATTGCGAACGCGAATGCGGCGGTTGCTTAGGGCGCGCCGTCGCGTTCGCGCACCTTGCTGGCGCCGGCGATGCGCGGTTTCTCGCGCAGCGCCTCGATTTGCGACGCGGTCTCGGCGCCGCGGTCGGTCACGATCTGCTCGAGCACGGCGACCCGCGCCTCGAGCCGGGAATTGCTGGCGGCATATTGGGCGGCTTTCTCCGCCGCCAGGCTGGTTTCCGCGTCGAGCTGCTTTTCGCGGAAACTGAAAAAGCGCCGCGCCATGTAGATCAGCAGGATGGTGGGGATGCCGACCACGATCAGCAGTCCGACGAGTTCGCCCAAATGCATCAGTCGTCCCCGCCAGCGATCGCGATCGGTTTAGTCATGGCCATATCCTTTAGCGCAGCTGGTCGATTTCACGAGCGAGCGAACGGTTTTCGGTCGTGACGTAGCTCTCGATGTCGGCCAGCCGCCGGTCGATGTCCTTGAAGCGGCCGCGGATGTCGCGCGCGCTGCGCGTCGGCGAGGCGCGTACGCCTTGCCAGAACTGGGTCTCCTCATGGTCCGCGCCGGCCAGCGAGCGCGGCTTGTCGGGAGTCATGAAGGCGGCGATGAAATAGAATGGCAGGATCGATCCGCTGCTGAGGAAGACCGAGGCGACCATGCACACCCGCACCAGATTGACGTCGAACCCGGTGTAGTCGGCGATGCCGGCGCAGATGCCGAGAATCTTGCCGTTGCGCTTGTCCTTGTAGAAGCGCGTGCGGCTCGGCGGCTGCTCGGTCAGCCGCGATGGATAATTGCGGTCGTCGGTCATTTTACTCTCCGTCGGCCAGCAGCCGCGTCGATTCGGTGCGGCCGGGCAGGCATTGCTGCCGCCAATTGGGGTTTTCGGCGGTCATGATCCGTTCGATCGAGCACAGCCGGTCGTCGAGCCGGCGCGCGGCGTCGTGCAGTTCGTCGAGCAATTTCTCATCGCCCGAGGTCAGCGTGGCCGCGGTCTTCCACTTGGTGATGTAGTGAAAGATCAGCCACGGCAGGCCGATAAACAGGATCGGAACGACGATCAGCGGGATCAGGACATCTTCCATAGCGACTTATTTCCCCTTGGCCGCGAGCGCGGCTTTCATGGCTTCCAGTTCGGCGTCGACTTTCTCGCCCGCCTTCAGTTCGGCAATCTCTTCCTCGAGGCTTTTGGGCCCGGTCATGCCGAGCGCGTCGGCGCGGCCTTCGGCAAAATCGGCGCGGCGCTCGAGCAGTTCGAAGCGGCTGAACGCGTCCTCGGTGCGGCTGCCGTTCATGATCTCGCGGGTCTTGGCGCGGGTCACTGCACTCTCGAACCGGGCCGAGATCGCGTTCTGGCGGGCGCGTGCCTCGCGCAGCTTGGCCTGGAGCTTGGCGATGTCCGCCTCATAACCCTTCAAGGTCTCGTCGATCACCGCCACTTCGGACTTCAGGCCGTCGGCCATGTCGGCCGCCTTCTGGCGCTCGATCAGCGCCGCCTTGGCGAGGTCCTCGCGGTCCTTCGACAGCGCCAGCTCGGCTTTCTCGGTCCAGCTCGCCTGCAGTTCGTCGAGGCGCTTCCACGCCCGGCGCATCTCCTTGCCGTCGGCGATCGAGCGCGCCGCCGAAGCGCGCACCTCGACCAGCGTCTCTTCCATCTCCAGAATGATCATCCGGATCATCCGCGACGGATCTTCCGAAC